>CAMAWZ010000216.1 GCA_945861995.1 Pseudorhodobacter antarcticus | reverse complement strand
GAACGCAGCACCGCCTATGACTTTGATATGACACATTATGTGCGCAGCCTGTCACTGTCGCCTGGGAATGAGCAAACGCTGTATTGGGGGTCTGCTGGCGTGACCGAACCTGGTACGCGCAACTGGATGGGCATGAATGTGCCCGCCGCCGAGGCGATGATCAAAACCATGGTGCAGGCCAAGACTCGCGATGAATTCGTGATCGCCACGCAGGCGCTTGACCGTATCCTGACTGCAGGGCGCTATGTGATCCCGCTGTGGTATTCGGATAAATCGCGACTGGCACACGTTAAGGCGCTGAAATTTCCGGCAAAGACACCGATTTACGGCGACTGGCTGGGATTCCAACCTGAGGTCTGGTGGTATCAGGAGTAAAGACTAGGCGCGCAACTTTACTGCGCGCATTTATCTGCGGGCGCGAGGCTGGTTTCTTCCATCGCTTCGCGCCTGCGCACAACAGTTACCGAACAACCCGCTTCGGCCACAACCTTGGCCGAAACCGACCCCAAAAACCTGCGCCCCGCATTGGACGCGCGCGCGCCCATGATGATATGGTCAACACGCATCGCTTCGCAGTGTTCGATAATTGCCGCTGCGGGATCGCTGCCTTCCAACACGGTATAGGTCAGCCGATCAATCGGCAGATCAATCCCCTCGGCCCAAGTGCGAAGACCGACCAGGCGCGCGACATGCAGGTTGGTGCCACTGGCATCCGTGGTCGCATCAATTCCCAGCCGCGCGGTTTTGATCACATTCACACAGGCCACCCGCGCGTCAGGGCGATTGTTCAGCATTCGCTGAATAGTTAAGCGCAATTTGTCGCCCAAGGCCTCCATTTCCGGGGCCAAATCCACGGCCACAAGCAGCACTGGCGCACGTTCGATCTGGCGCGCCATCGAAGGCGGCGGCGCAAAAGCCTTGATCCGCCCCATCTTGGCCTTTCGACTGCGCCGCACCCAAAATCCATCCTGCGCCAACCTATGCGCGCGCGCCGTCAGGCGGATTTGGGCAGGATGGGTTAGATCATAGCGCATTTGCGCAGCCGTTTGGTAACGTGCGCTAGGGTCAACTTCCAGCGCGTGAAGAATAACCTCTTGCAGCCATTCAGGAATTTCGGCCCGCAGCGCGCGGGGCGGCACCGGGTCTTCCCACAGCCTACGGCGCACGGCGGGCAGTTTTTCAGGCGCGCCAAAGGGCAACTTGCCCGTTGCCGCCTCGTATATCATCGCGCCAAGTGCAAATAGATCAGAGCGCAGGTCACCCCGTTCGCGCAAAAATTGTTCGGGCGCGATATAGGCAAAAGTGCCCATCGGGATGCTGAATTCTTCGGCCAACAAATCGGGCAGTTGCCCGTGGCGCGATAGGCCAAAATCCACCAAAACCATTTCGCCCGAAGCGCGGCACAGAAAATTGGCAGGTTTTAAATCCAGATGTATCACCTGCTGGCGGTGAAGTTCGTGCACAGCCCCCGCCATGCGCGCAGCCATATCCACCACGTCGTCAATTGGCAGCGGCGCCTTTTTGTATCGTTCTAAAAGAGAGCCACCCGCGATATACTCGGTCACGATATAGGGCAGCCGTGCAAAATCACCCACGGCAATTACGCGGGGCACATGAGTGCCTAAAAGGCGCGGCATGATCATTTGTTCAACTTCAAATCCCACAATCGTGGGGCCATCATAGCCGTCCATAATGGTGGGCACTTTCATCACCATGGGCAGTTTGTGCTTGGGGTGGGTTACGTCCCAAATCGTGGCAAAACCACCTTGGTGCACCTGCTTGCCCAAGGTAAAGCCATCAATTTCCAGTCCTTCGGCGGCGCGTATGCCCATGTTAGACCCCTTGCATCAAACGCTGCGCCAGCCGTTCGGGCAGGCCTGCGGCACGCGACTTTTTGGCTGTCAGCGCCGCATCATATCCCACGCGGCGATATGTGACTTCACGCGATGCGTGATCCAAAATGCAGTAACTTGCCTGGCCTGTGCCATCACGCGGCTGTCCAACCGATCCCACAACACCTAGCCAACGACGCGAGGATATCAGCGGAATGGGCGTGCCAAAGGGAATGTCAAACCCCGCGACACGCCCGTTTCGATCTTCGCTGTACAGGGCAGGCACATGCACATGGCCGACAAAGATCAACCGCGCGGCTGATACACGAAACGACGGCATGGCGCGATGCGCATCGGTCACGTAAAGCCAATCTTGCGGATCATTGGCCGAAGCGTGGACAAATAGCACATCACCATCTTGTAAACTCATTGGCAAATCCGACAAAAACAGCTTTTGCCGCGCATTCAATCGGTTCACTGTCCAGTCAATCACGCGGCGCGCGGCGGGGTTCATGGCACCATCGGGGGCGGAGATAGCACGGTCATGGTTGCCGCGCACGGCCAAGGCGCCCCTTGCAACCAAGGTTTCCACTTTGCCCAAAACCCAATCAGGATCGGGGCCGTACCCCACCAAATCGCCTAAAAACACCAGCCGATCAATGCTGCGCCCCTCTAAATCAGCCAAAACAGCCTCAAGGGCTTCGCGGTTGGCGTGAATGTCGGTAAGAATCGCGCTGCGCATAGACCCTCCCCGCCTGTGCCCGCACCTTATGCGTGCAGAGTGCGCCCGCGCGCGGGCAGGGTCAAGCGCCTTACACGAGCGAGGTGATCCAAAGAACCGTCGCGTCGTCTTCCGACAAAGAAATCACGTTATGTCCCATGCCCGCGTCATAATAGGCGCTGTCGCCGCGCCGCAGATCGACGGGTTCGTAAAACTCGGTGTACAGGCGTACAACCCCCGTAAGGACATAAAGAAATTCTTCGCCCTCATGGCGCACCCAGCCTTCAAAATCATCCATCGCGCGGGCGCGGATCGTGGCGCGGTAGGGCAGCATTTGCTTTTTGGTCAGTCCAGCCGCCAGCAGTTCATGCTCGTAGGTGGTGGTGGCGTGGGCCTGCCCCTCGCCGATTTTCGTGGTGACCATGCGGCCCGAAACTTGTGGGACAGGCGCAGGGGTAAACAATTGCGGCACCGAAATCCCAAGACCAAGCGCCAGCTTTTTAAGTGCGTCAAAGGTGGGCGACATTTGCCCATTTTCTATTTTTGACAGGGTTGAACGCGCAAGGCCGCCTTGGGCCGCGGCCTGCTCCAGTGTCCAGCCTTTGGCGCGGCGCAGATCGCGCACCCGCGCGCCCAAATCCAGCGGCGCAGGCGGGGCTGCATCGCCGCTGTCGCGGGCAAGTTTGATCATGCGTTTTGGATCGCTGGACATGTGTTGGGCGATACCCTATCGCGCCGCGTGTTGCAACCTTGAGGGAAAAATGGCGGGCAGCGGCCCGTCCCTGCCCCTTGACCCCGCACAGAAAACAGAAAAGAACGGGGCAAATGAATGGGGATGCTATGACACGCCTTGATGTTTTCTCTGATCCGGTTTGCCCGTGGTGCCTTGTGGGCAAAACGCACCTTGATCACGCCTTGGCTGACAACCCGCACCATACTTTTTCAGTGCAGTGGCATCCGTTTCAGTTAAACCCTGATCTTCCTGTTGAAGGGGTCGATAAACGCGAATACCTTGAACGCGCTTTTGGCGGGGCGGGCCGCGTTGACGCTGTCCACGACCGTCTGCGCGAAATTGCCCGCAAAGCGGGGCTTGATCTAAACCCCGATCTGCCCCAGCGTATTCCTAATACACTTAAAGCGCACCGTCTGATCCATTGGGCCGGGATCGAGGGCGCGCAAAACGCTGTCGTATCTGGTCTGTTTAACGCCTATTGGCTGGAAGGGCGTGATATTGGCACCGATCAAGTGCTGGCAGATATCGCCTCCAACAACGGGATGAACGGCGCGGCCACCCTGCGCCTGTTGCAATCGGCGGCGGATGCCGATGATATCATGGCCCGCGACCGCGATGCGCGGCAAAAGGGCGTGACCGCCGTGCCCACTTATCTGATCGCACAGCAATATGTCGTATCCGGCGCGCAGCCGCCCGAGGTTTGGGCCAATGTGATCGCCGAGTTGACGCAGAAGATCAAATTACACTGATAGGCCCCATTGCGCCCGACCGCACAGAATTAGTACAGTCAAGCATAGTGCTTAGAGTGTAGGATGTTTTCGACCTAGGTAAGGCTGGCCTAGGCCACTTGGCAATTACGGCAAGCCGCTAATACCAGGCATCTTCCAGCCCGTGTTTTTTGCGGGCCACAAAATCGGTCAGCTCATCGGCAATACCAGCATCCAAGGGCGGGGCCTGATATTCGGCCAGCGATTTTTTCCACGCCGCATTGGCGCGGGTTGCGGCATCCGTGCTGCCTGACGCCTCCCACTTCTCGAACGGCTCGTTATCGGACAGGTTACTGTCCCAAAACGCAGTTTCGTAATGGGCCATAGTATGGCTGCACCCAAAAAAGTGGTTGCCTGGCCCTACTTCAGCAAAGGCATCAACGGCCAAAGTATCGTCGTTGACCAC
>CAMAWZ010000215.1 GCA_945861995.1 Pseudorhodobacter antarcticus | reverse complement strand
ATACAGCACCGCACTGCCATAAACCGCAGACAGTGTCGCGCGCTTGGAATACCAATTTACATCGCGCGAGGTATCGCCCAGCGCGTTCCAAATTGCATCCGCCGTGCCCCAAATCAGCCCCGCCCCTTCAGGGGCATAGCGCGGCAGGGCAAACAGGGCAGACCCCTTGCGCACCGCATCCTTATCGGCCAGTTCCAGCCGCAACCGAATGGCATGGGCAATGCGGTCGCGGTAGCGCATGGCAGAGTGGTCTTGCCCTGCCAACGCGCCGCGCAAGTTCGCGTCCCCCGCACGGTGATAGGCGGCGGCCAAATCCACGCCCCCGCGCGGAAACAGCGCGGCCCCCAAACCCTGCGCATGGCCGCAATCGCGCAAAGCGGCGTCCAGCGTGGCATCTGACCAGCCGTCAAAGGCCACATGCGGCAAACACGCCGCCAAAATCTGTGCCGCTGCAGTATCCATGCTATGATCTTCCATCACGCGCCCCTTAGGTTACGGCCTGTAGACAAGATAGCACGAATTTGCTAAGCGCAACAGGCCTGCACAATTTGTGCAACTCTAGCTTAGGAAGGTGGTGAAAACCACATGCAGGTCAGCGTCCGTGATAACAATGTTGAGCAAGCCCTTCGGGCCCTTAAGAAAAAGCTGCAACGCGAAGGCGTGTTCCGCGAAATGAAACTTAAGCAACATTTCGAGAAACCCTCCGTGAAAAAAGCGCGCGAATCCGCAGAAGCCGTGCGCCGTGCGCGCAAGCTCGCGCGGAAGAAACTTCAGCGCGAAGGCGGTATGTGATTTAGGGCCGTTAAGGCGCAACAATCATCAAAGCTGGGGGCGCAAGTTGAAAAACTTTGGCCCCGATGTTTGGCCCCCGCTGCGAAGTGGGGGCTTTTCATTTTTGGGGGTTATGGTCGCGTATGGTTTCAGAATGGAGCGCGCATAGCAAGTGGCGGGCCATGTAGTTTTTGGGCGCGGCTGCCGCGTTTGGCGAAAGGTGCGTGTAAGCAGGCCCCGTTTTGCGAGCAGATCCATCCCAATGATCCGATCTGCGTCCCGACTGGCTTAAACCTTATGGGCGATGATAATCACCGTGCGCTGTGATGCACACTGTTTTCATCGCCTGTTGAAATTTGCGCTCTGCTTCGTAACCCAAGGCCGCAATCGCTGCATCCAAAGTCAATATGCGCGGCACTGTGATGAGAGGGAATTAAACCTCGAGCGCCGTTGTCTTCACCACTGTCCGCAGCGCAAACGAAGATTGCATCTGCCGCACCCCTGGCAGGCGCGATAAGAACTGCCTATGAATCCGCGCGAAGTCTTCAGTATCCTCGGCCATGATTTTCAGCAGGTAGTCGGCGCTGCCCGCCATTAGGTGACATTCCAGCAGGTCGGGCACGCGGGCGACGGAGGCCTCGAACGCGTCCAGCACATCCTCGGCCTGTGATTGCAGGGTGATTTCCACATAGACCGTCGTTGGCCTCCCCAGTTTGCGCGCGTCCAGCAGGGCGACATAGGCGGCGATGATGCCGTCAGATTCCAACCGCGCCACGCGGCGGTGGCAGGCGCTGGGGGAAAGATTGGCCTTTTCCGCCAGTTCGGCATTGGTGATGCGACTATCCTTCTGCAAAAGGCGTAGAATGCGGCGGTCTGTTGCGTCTAGCTGCGGATCGGTGGTCATTTCTTTCAACCCTTTGCAAAAATGGCGCAGTATCTTGCGCCATTGGGGCAAATCCTGCCGAAAATGTCAAAGCAATTGCACGGGGCCTGCCGCATTCTGCCCCTACCGCCGTTTTGGCAAACAGGGAGAGCAAAATGAAAATCGGATGCCCCAAGGAAATTAAACCGCAAGAGTATCGCGTGGGGATGACCCCAAATGCCGCGCGCGAAGCCGTAAATGCTGGCCATACCGTCTTGATAGAGGCGGGCGCAGGCGTGGGCGCAGGCTTTTCTGATGCCGATTATACCGCAGCGGGCGCACAGATGATCGCCACCGCGGAAGAGATTTTCGCCAGCGCCGATATGATTGTTAAGGTCAAAGAACCCCAGTCGATTGAACGTGCGCGGCTGCGCGCGGGGCAAGTTCTGTTCACCTATCTGCATTTGGCCCCCGATCCAGACCAGACCAAAGACCTGCTGGCCAGTGGCGCGACCTGCATCGCCTATGAAACTGTGACCGATGATCGCGGCGGCCTGCCCCTGCTTGCCCCCATGTCCGAAGTGGCAGGGCGGCTTGCGCCGCAAGTTGGCGCATGGACGCTGCAAAAGGCCAATGGCGGGCGCGGCGTGTTGATGGGCGGCGTTCCAGGCGTTCTACCTGCCAAGGTTTTGGTGATTGGCGGCGGCGTTGTGGGCACCCACGCGGCGAAAATCGCGGCGGGGATGGGAGCGGATGTCACTGTGCTTGACCGCTCGGTCAACCGCTTGCGCTATTTGGATGATGTGTTCGGGGGGTCGTTTAAGAATGCCTATGCCGATGCGGCGACCACGATTGAACTGGCGCGGCAGGCCGATATGATTATTGGCGCAGTGCTGATCCCTGGGGCGGCCGCGCCCAAGCTGATTTCGCGCGCGCAGCTTAAGGAATTGAAACCCGGCGCGGCGCTGGTCGATGTAGCAATTGACCAAGGCGGCTGTTTCGAGACCAGCCGCGCGACCACCCACCAAGACCCGATTTACGAGGTGGACGGCATCATGCATTACTGCGTGGCCAATATGCCGGGCGCGGTTGCGCGCACGTCCACGCTGGCGCTGGGCAATGCGACCATGCCGTTCATGCTGGCGTTGGCGAATAAGGGCTGGAAACAGGCCTGCGCGGATGACAAGCACCTGCTGAATGGCCTGAACGTGCACGCGGGCCACTTGACCTATGCCGCCGTTGGCGCAGCGTTGGGTCTGCCCAGCATCTCGGGGGCCGAAGCGCTGAAAATTTAACAACGCAAGTGCGGCGCGCGGGCGTTCAAAAGGAAACAACAAAAAGGTTTCCACCATGTTCGTGCGCCTATCCTTTCGAAACCCCTACTGGCTGCGGGCCGTTCTGGCCCTGCCTGCCCTTACCACTATTGCGCCCTTAGCCTTACTGACTGCCTATCGCATTTGGTGGACATATTTGCGCAAGCGGCAGGGTCACAGCGCCCTTGCGGCCTAAGCAAAAAGGCCCCATAAACGGGGGCCTTTTTGTTTGGCGCAAGTCAGCATTGCGCAAGATTATTTTTTCAGGGCCACCAAAATGTCCTTCAAAACATCGAGTTCGCTAGGGCCAGCGGGCGCCTCTGGTGCGGCGGGCTTTTCACCCTTTAGCTTGTTGACAGCCTTAACCAGCAAGAACACCACCAAGGCGATGATCAGGAAATTGATCACAGCGGTGAAAAAGGCCCCATAGGCGAACACGGCAGCCCCCGCATCGCGCGCCACTTGCAGGCCTGCGCCTGCAGGAACTGTGCCCGACAGCACGACATACATACTGGTGAAATCCACCCCGCCCAAGATCAACCCGATGATCGGGTTGATCAGATCGCCCACAAGACTGCTGACAATGGCCGTAAACGCCGCGCCGATGATGATACCAACGGCCAAGTCCATGACATTGCCCTTGGCGATAAAATCCTTAAATTCCTTGACCATTTCCGTTCCCTCTTTTTGCGCTTTTTGCGCGATTACTTGCGCGTGCACCTTAGCGCATAAGTTGCGCGAATTTGCAGCAATTTTTATGCATCGTGACTGGGAATTTCTGCTAAAACTTCCCAAACAGGAGAAGCACATGACCAACCTTTCGCAATTTCCCATCACCACGCGCTGGCCTGCAAAAGACCCCAACGTTATTCAACTGTATTCGCTGGCCACGCCAAACGGGGTGAAAGTGTCGGTCGCACTAGAGGAAATGGGCCTGCCCTATGAGGCGCATTTGGTGGATTTCGGTAAGAACGATCAGATGACGCCCGAATTTCTGTCGCTGAATCCAAACAACAAAATCCCTGCAATTATTGACCCGAACGGGCCTAACGGCGCACCTCTTGCGCTGTTTGAAAGTGGGGCAATTCTGATTTATCTGGCGGAAAAGACGGGCAAATTGCTGCCAGCGGCGAACCGCTATGAGGTGCTGCAATGGCTGATGTTCCAAATGGGCGGGCTTGGCCCGATGTTTGGGCAGTTTGGCTTTTTCCATCTATATGCGGGAAAAGACATTGAAGACTCCCGCCCGAAAGAGCGCTACCGCGCCGAATCTGCCCGCCTGCTGGGCGTGCTAGATAAGGTGCTAGAGGGGCGCGATTGGATCGCGGGCGACTACTCCATTGCCGATATTGCCATTGCGCCATGGCTGCGCGGAATGCGCGATCATTACAAGGGCGGCGATTTGGTAGAATTGCCCGCGCGCAAGAACGTTCTGGCCTATCTGGAACGGTTCCTTGCCCGCCCCGCCGTGCAGCGCGGGCTGAATGTGCCTACATAAAGCGAGGGCTGTGCGGCGCGTCACTCGCCAAAGG
>CAMAWZ010000214.1 GCA_945861995.1 Pseudorhodobacter antarcticus | reverse complement strand
GTCATTGACCCGCCTAAACATAGGCCGCCCCGATAATTGCCGCCACCGTTGCGGCCAGACCCAACGGCAGCGCCCACATCAGCAGCGTGTAGGCCTGTTCTTGCACCATCACGCCAAACAGATTGGACAGCACGTTAAACCGCCCAAAGACAATGCTGATCAGCAGCCCCATGGCCAAAGTACAGTAATTCAGCGCCAACAATTGCATAACCGAGTTATTGCCATCCGCCAAAGCGGGATAACTGCTTAGAACCGTAAAGTTCAGCGCAATCACGGCAAAGAACCCGCCGATGATGATATTGACCAATTCGAAGGTTTCAACTTGAAAAACGCCTTCCTCCATGCGGTTAAACCACAGCGCAAGCAGTGGGATAAGCAAACTGGCAATCAAAGGAATATAGATCGAGGCCACCGCAAGCCCGGGCTGACGCGTGACATCGACCGATGCAATCACCCGCGCATTGCTGCTGCTATACCAGCCCGCCAGCGGCACCGATGACAGATCCACGAGGCCCGCGTTCCAACCCGCAAGCTGCACCGAATTGGTCACTTTACTGAAATCGATATCCGCTTGCAGGGTGCGCAAAATCACCTCATTTACGGATCGGTCACTGACCACAATTTCGAACGTCAGTTTTTGTCGATCAAAGGGGAATTTGTCAAAATTGACATCTGCCTTGAACACCGCGCGCAGGCGGCGCAGGTTTTCGACCGTGCCATCAGGAAATATCTGCAAGCCTTGCATATTTTGCAAGACCTCGCCAACCTGATTGGCCAAAACGATGTTCGGAGACCACATTTTGGCCAATTGCTGCATGGCCGCCTCATCGCGCAAGGTCAGGGGCGGGGCCGCCAGATTGCCATCCGCCCGCGCCAGACGCGCATCGCGCCAGCGCAGCCGCAGATCAATGGTCGCCTCGAATGTGCCTTCGTTTTCGTCAAAACCGTGCAACTCGGCCACCGCAACACCCGTTTGAACGGCCAAGGGCAGGCCCGCCCCGCGCGGCAAATCTTGGGGCAGGTCTTGGGCCAAAACGGCGCTTGCCCCTACTGTCAGGCAAAGCGCCGCGAAAAAATGGCGCAGCCTCATGCTTTTGCCCCTTTCGCGCTGGAATGTGCGGTCAAATTGTCCAACACGGTGACCATCGGGGCCAGTTCGATGGGAAACTTCTCAGCATCATCCAAAGGCGCAACCGCGCCGCCCGTGGCCAGCGCGTCAAATCGGTTCGAGATCAGGTTCAGCGGGCGCAGCAAATACCCACGCAGCACCACAGCAACAAAACCCGACAGCGCGATAATTGCAATGACACCGATCAACGCCTGCCAAATCAACGCCTGACTGGCCTGCGCGCGCGATCCGCTAAAATCGGTCGCCGCCGCCACAACCCCAATAATGGTGCCGCTGGCATTGGCGATGGGCAGCAGAATAATCCCTTGCGCCAGACCATTAAAGTCGCGCACCAGTGTTTTGGGCTCGTTCACCACGGCCAAATCTTGCGGGGTCACCAAGGCCGCCATCAAATCGGTATTCGTGCTTTCAAAGCGAATGTAACGCCCCACGCGGTTTTGATCGCCCAGCCGTTCAGGATCTACGCCCGTTGCAAATTCAACCAGCGGCTTTTCGTCGATGAACAGCGCCAAATCCATGCCATAGGCATTTTTCAGCGCCGTCATCATCGGTGCAAAATCAAGACCAAATTCAAAGGTGCCAATGGGATTGCCCGCCGCATCATCGACGGGGGTAATGCTAAAAATCGCAGGGCCAGAGCGCGCCACCGCCACGCCTTTCATTGACAAATGATCGCGGTTTGCAGCCACCACAAGGGGGCGGGATTTCGACAGATCATCGCCAAATTTCGCAGGGTCGTTCAGGCGCAGAAACGATATTGCGGGCGCCACATGAAACTGGCCTTGCGCAATGCCGTGGCGCGCCTTTTGGTTGGCAAAAACACCGCCCAATTCGGCCAGCAGCCCATCGCGGTCACCCGCTGCAAACAGCGTTTTCACCTGAGGCAAATCAGCCACAAATTCGGCCCGCGCCAACGCCTTTGACCCCGCATCGGCCAGCGCGGTTTGCACGATTTGCTGCATCAGGCCAAAGCGGCTTTGTTCGACCGAATCTGTCAGCCCCGAAAACAATTGGGACGTCGCAAAACCCGCGCCTGCGATGGTTAGAAAAATCGCGGCAAATATGGCGGGCATTCCGTAAGAGGTGAACTTCATGTCGTATCCTTAAATGTCTGCACCCTCAGTTTAGGGCCGCGCCCGTGGGACTGCCGATCGCTGCCTACTGACAGTCGTTCAAACTTTGCCAAACCGTCACACCCAAAACGCAGGGATTTAGACAGAAAAAGTCACGCCTCATCCCACCACCTCTGCCACTTCCAAACAGGCGTGCAACAAGACATCCGTCCCCGCCGCCGCCCATTCTGGCGAAATCTCTTCGGCCTCGTTATGGCTTAGCCCCCCCACACAGGGGCACATAATCATCACTGTCGGGGCCACGCGGTTTGTCCAGCAGGCATCATGCCCCGCGCCGGAAATGATATCCATATGCGCATGGCCCAGCCGCTCTGCCGCGCCGCGCACGACTTTGACCAAATCAGGATCGAACGTGACAGGGTCGAAATGGCCCACAGATTCAATCGCACAGCCCAGCCCCAATTCCGCCGCAACGGCATGGGCGGCCCGCTCTACCTCGCCGCGCATCAAATCCAGCTTGCCCTGCTCGGGGCTGCGAATATCAACAGTGAAAACCACCTTGCCGGGAATTACATTGCGCGAGTTTGGGTAAACCTTGACCTGCCCCACCGCGCCCACGGCGTTGGGCTGATGCGACATGGCGATGCGGTGCACACTTTCGGTAATGCGCGCCATGCCTAGGCCAGCGTTCACCCGCATATTCATCGGGGTGCTGCCCGTATGCGCGTCCTTGCCCGTAAGCGTAATTTCCAACCACCACAGCCCCTGCCCGTGGGTCACAACGCCAATGGTCTTGCCAGTCGCCTCCAAAATCGGCCCCTGCTCGATATGCAATTCCAGCATCGCGTGCATCTTGCGGCTGCCTACCTTTTCATCACCAAGCCAGCCAATGCGCGCCAGTTCCTCGCCAAATGCCTTGCCATCAATATCGGTGCGCCCATAGGCGTAATCTTGCGTGTGTATGCCCGCAAACACCCCCGATGCCAACATCGCAGGGGCAAAGCGCGCGCCTTCCTCATTCGTCCAATTGGTCACCACAATCGGGCGGCGCGTCTTGACGCCCATGTCGTTCATCGCGCGCACAACCTCCAGCGCGCCCAAAACCCCAAGCACCCCATCATAACGCCCGCCCGTGGGCTGCGTGTCCAAATGACTGCCCATATAAACGGGCAGCGCATCAGGGTCAGTCCCCGCGCGGGTGGCAAACATATTGCCCATGGTATCGACGCCCATGCTCATGCCCGCATCCGCGCACCAGCGCGCAAACAAATGCCGCCCCTGACCATCGGCGTCGGTCAAAGTCTGGCGATTACATCCGCCAGCCACGCCTGGCCCAATCATGGCCATCTCGCCCAGACTGTCCCATAACCGCTGCGCATTGATCCGCTGATTGGCCAAAACTGCCATGTATCGCTCCCATCTTTGGGGTCATTTGCCCCGCGCCACGCGATTCTCCTCGCGCTGCCTTTGGGGGTCAGGCTATAGATGTTGACCAATCGGTCAAGAAAATTCGCACGGTTGTTTGGCAGCCTATACGGCTTGCCTCAGCTTTGGGCAGTGCGCGGCAAAACCCTTGCTGCGCGCGCGCCAAATCGCATAGTCTGGCGCAGAATTTTGCCAAAGGACACCCCATGACATCGCAAAACCTGCCCGCTGCCGATGCGGTCGCTGCCGAAACCGACGCGCTGATTTTCCCCGCCTTTGACGAAGGCGATGCGTGGGCTTTGGGCCGCGCCTTGGTGCAAATGGCACAAGAGGATGGCTTGGGCGTCGTCATCAATATTCGTACGCCCGAACGCACGCTGTTCCATGCAGCCTTGCAAGGTTCGGCCCCGCTGAATGACAAATGGGCGCTGCGCAAAAGCAATGTTGCATTCATGTTTGGCAAATCTTCACTCGAGGTTGGCTGCACAAACCGCGAAAAGGGGCAAGACCTATCGCGTAGCGGGCTTGCCAGCGCTGATTATGCCGATAACGGCGGCGCTGTGCCCGTGGTGGTGGCAGGTGTAGGCGTTGTGGCGGTGGTGACAGTTTCAGGCCTGCCGCAATTGGAAGACCACGCCATGGTCGTGGCCGCAATGCGCGCGCACCTGGCCTGATCGCGCCCAAGTCTTGCGCCGCAATTTAGGCTTTTGTAAATTGAGACCTACCTGCACCGGGTCGCCTGCAATGGAGCATTGAATCTCCAAGGGCCTACCCCTCGCCATGACATGATTGTCTCACTGCTGACCCCTGTGCCTTATGGCATTATCTTAGCCGCCGAATAGGAAATAAGCCCTGCCATGATCG
>CAMAWZ010000213.1 GCA_945861995.1 Pseudorhodobacter antarcticus | reverse complement strand
GAATATCCCATTCCCGTCGCCCAAGATACTGGCACCGTGACAATCGAATACAAACCTTTTGGCGTCGAGTTGAACTTTACGCCGACTGTGGTGGATGGCGATAGCATCAATTTGGTCATCAATGCGGCTGTGTCATCCATTGACAGCTCTACCACCCTGAAAACGGGTAATCTGACGATTAATTCTTTTAAACGGCGCGAAACCTCGACCACGGTGGAAATGCGCGACGGCGAAAGCTTTGCGATTGCGGGCCTGTTGCAGGATGATTTCCGCGATCTGAATGGTCAGGTGCCTTTCCTTGGCGATTTGCCCATTTTGGGTGCGCTGTTTCGCTCGGCGGCCTATCAGCGTTCGCAAACCGAATTGGTCATTATCGTCACACCGCATCTTGTCACGCCAACGCGGGGCGAGGCGCTGGCCCTGCCCACCGACCGCGTCCATCTCCCGACTGAGGCCGATCTGTTTCTATTTGGCCGCACCGAAGGCAAACAAAAGGGTGCCGCAGGCGAAGTGGCGCGCCAAGATTTCAGCGGCTCTTATGGCTATGTGATGGAGTAAGGCGATGAAACCAAACCACACCCTGCCCGCCGCCCTTGTCGCCGCGCTGCTTCTAAGCGCCTGTAATTCCTTTTCTTTCAACCGCGAGTCGGGCGATATGGATACGGGCAGCTTTGGCAATGCCACGATGGAAAACACCCTGCTGGCCACGGGGCAAATTCAACCCCCGATCAGCCACGACAAATACGATCCTGGCCGCGCAGGCACGCTGCTGAATGGCAAATATGCCGCCGTTATCTGGCAGGGCTATTTGGCGGGTGCCACGTCGCAGCACGCGGGCAGCGCAGCCACCACGGGCAGCGACACATCCCAAGAGTAAGCGCGCGCAAGCTTGGGGCAAATGCCCCAGATTGATGCCGATTTGGCCCCAATCTTGCCGTTTTCCCCCGTCATATCACAATCCAGCGGAAACAGTCTGCCTGCCAGAATGGCGCAGAATGGATTTTGGGCCCAGCGCGCAAACCCATTTTGAAGACTGCCCGCCCTTGAAAAGGACGATTGTGTGATGTCGAATGTCGCGATTATTGAAACTCTGCCCTCGGCGCTGGTGGCTTGCACCATTTCGCGCAATATCGAGGAATTCGAGCTTCTGATCGATGCCATGGAGGAAACCTTTGGCGAAAGCTGGGGGGATATTCCCTATGAAGATGCCCAACCTTTCCTTGCCCAAACCGATTCCGCTGGCCTGCGCTTTATGATCGTGGCGGTTAATGCCGCCGACGAGGCCGATGTCGAACGTATTTCCGCCATTGTCGCGCAGAGCAAAGCGCGCGGCCTTGGCGTTGTGTTGCTAACCGATGCGATCAGCCCCACTGCCCTGCATAAACTGATGCGGTCGGGCGCAGATGATTTTCTGCCCTACCCGCTGCCCGACGATGCCTTTGAAGAGGTCATCGCGCGGTTGGAAGACAAATTTGCCGCAGAATTGGCCGCAGCCCAAATGCCTGCCCCAGCAGCCCCTGCTCCTGCTCCTGCTCCTTCCGCCGTACCCGCACCCGTGCCCATGCCAATGCCTGAAATGGCCGCGCCAGCCTTCAGGCCAAAGGGCGACCGCGATGGCGTGGTCTTGCCTGTGCATGGTATGGCGGGCGGGGTTGGGGGCAGCACACTTGCCGTCAACTTGGCGCATGAATTGGCCCTGCTTGGCAGCAATGGCGCGGCGCGCGTGTGCCTTTTGGATTTGGATTTTCAATTCGGCAATGTCGCCACGTACTTAGATTTGCCGCGCCGCGATGCTGTGATGGATTTTCTGTCCGATGCTGCGCTAGCAGATAGCGATGCGATGCTGGGTGCGATGCAAACCACCAAAGACGGGTTGCATGTGCTGACCTCGCCCTCTGATATGATGCCGCTAGAAGTGGTCACTGCGGCCGATGTCGGGCATATCCTAGACTTGGCCCGCGCCAATTTTGATTACATCATCGTCGATATGCCCACCACAATTGTATCGTGGACAGAGGCGGTGCTGACGCGGGCCGAGTTATACTTTGCGGTGGTCGAACTTGACCTGCGCTCGGCGCAAAATGTGCTGCGCCTGCTGCGCGCGCTCAAAGCCGAAAGCCTACCTTATGAAAAGCTGCGCTATGCATTGAACCGCGCGCCAGGCTTCACCGATTTGGCAGCCAAGGCGCGGGTCAAACGCATGGCGGAAAGCCTTGATATTTCAATGGAATTACAACTGCCCGACGGCGGCGCGCCGATATCACAATCCAACGATCAGGGCCTGCCCTTGGCTGTGGCCGCGCCAAAAAACGCCCTGCGCCGCGAGGTGCAGAAACTTGCCAAATCTTTGTTTGACCTGAACACCGCAGCCGCAGCCCCTGCCAAGGCCAAGCGGTAACGCCCCCCTGCCCACCCCCTGCCCGCGCCCTGCCAGGCGCGCAAGGGATACCAAAACAACGACGACCCATCTGCCGATTTATTTCATCTGGGGAAAACCATGTTTTCGCGTTTCAAAAAGCCAGAGGGCGATGCCGCCCCGCGTATGATGCCAAGTGCAGCCGCGCATGGCGCAATGCAGGGCGGTATGCAGGGCGGTATGCAGGGCGCAATGCCCGCGCGCGCGCCTTTGGGCCAGCCCCAAGCCCAGCGCAGCGCCGCTGCCGCGCCGTCCGCCCCCGCCCGCAGCAGTGCCCCCATGGCTCCGTCTGCCGTGGCGCATCTGGCGGCCGCCGCCGCCTCAAGCGCCCTGCGCAGCCCCGTGGAAATCGCCGCCGCCGACAAAGAGAAAAAGCGCAAAGAACGCATGAGCCAAATCAAGCAAGATTTGCACAAACGCCTTTTGGACAGTTTGAACCTTGCCGCCCTAGATCAGGCGACCGAGGCCAATTTGAAATCCGAAATCAGCGCCATCACCGCCGAGGCGCTGGAAGAAATGTCGATCTCGCTGGCCAAAGACGAACGCCAGACGATGATCCAAGACCTTTATGACGAGGTGATGGGCCTTGGCCCCCTAGAGGCGCTGCTGCGTGACGAATCCGTGTCCGATATTCTGGTCAACGGCCCCAACCGCGTGTTTATCGAACGCGGCGGTAAGCTGACCCTTTCGGACATTACCTTTAAAGATGAACGCCACCTTTTGCGAATTATCGATAAAATCGTCTCTGCCGTGGGTCGCCGCGTGGACGAATCCAACCCATATTGCGACGCGCGCCTTGCCGATGGGTCGCGCTTTAACGTGATGGTGCCGCCCGTGGCGGTGGATGGCAGCCTTGTGTCGATCCGCAAATTCAAAAAGGAAAAGTTGGGCATCCCAGATTTGGTGCGCTTTGGGGCCTTTACCGAAGAAATGGCGATGTATCTTCAGGCCGCAGTGTCCTGCCGTTTGAATATCATCGTATCGGGCGGCACGGGGTCGGGTAAAACCACCACGCTGAACGCGCTGTCCTCCTTTATTGACAGCAGCCAGCGGGTGTTGACCATCGAAGACACCGCCGAATTGCAACTGCAACAGGTGCATGTGGGCCGCATGGAAAGCCGCCCTGCCAACGTCGAAGGCAAGGGCGCGGTAACCCAGCGCGACTGTTTGCGCAACGCGCTGCGGATGCGCCCTGACCGCATCATCGTGGGCGAAACCCGCGGCGAGGAAGTGATCGATATGCTGCAGGCCATGAACACAGGCCATGACGGTTCGATGACCACAATCCACGCCAACAACGCCCGCGACGGCATCTCGCGTCTTGAAAACATGGTGGCGATGGCGGGCATCGAAATGCCGCTGAAAGCCGTGCGCAGCCAGATTGCATCGGCTGTGAACGTCATCGTCCAAGCGTCCCGCCTGCAAGACGGCTCGCGCCGCATGGTGTCGATCACCGAACGGACAGGCATGGAAGGCGAGATTATCTCGATGCAAGAGGTGTTTCGATATGAACGACTTGGCATTGAACCCAATGGCAAAATCATTGGACGCTTTAACGCAACGGGCGTGCGCTCGCACTATTCCGACCGCTTCCGCCAATGGGGCTATGATCTGCCTGCCTCTATTTATGACCCTGTAATGTAAGGATTAATGTTATGACTGTCGGACTTGGCCCCCTTGACTATGTCGTGATCTTTGTTGCCATCGTTGTGATGGTGCAGGGCGTTTATTTGCTGGCCTTTGGCAAATCGATCAACATGAACAACCGCATGTCGCGGCGCATGGCCCTATTAGAGAAAACCCAAGACCGCGAAAAGGTGCTGGAACAACTGCGCAAGGAAATGACGCAGCATGTAAAATCGCGCGGCATTCCGCTGTATTCGCTGCTGGCGCGCAAGGCGCAGCTTGCCAACATCGCCTTTAGCCCCGCGCAACTGATGGGCGTGATGGTGGGCGCTGCGGTACTAGCCTATGTGGGACTGTCTGTTGGCACCAGTGTGGGCGCTGCACCCCGTATCCTTCTAAGCGCGGGTATGGGTTTTGGCGGGGTCTACGTCTGGATCAACTCCAAAGCTAAGGCGCGCATGAAA
>CAMAWZ010000212.1 GCA_945861995.1 Pseudorhodobacter antarcticus | reverse complement strand
TGCCCTGCCGCAGGGCGCTCCCGAGATTGTGTTTGACACTGTCGTCTTTGCCCACGGCGAGACACCCGTTCTGCGCGGGCTGTCCTTTCGCGCGCCTGCGGGCAAAGTCACCGCGATTGTCGGGCAATCTGGTGCGGGAAAATCCACGCTGTTTCATCTGCTGACAGGGCTCTATGACCCAAGCGCGGGCCGCATTCTGTGTGGCGGGATCGATGCGCAGACCATCGCCCTTCCCGATCTGCGCGCGCTGTTCGCATCCGTGGCGCAAGATGCAGCGCTGTTTGACGAAACCTTGCGCGACAATATCCTTTTGGGGCGCGAGGAGAATGCCCTGCATCTGTCTGACGCGCTGGCCGCCGCCAAAGTAGACACCTTCTTGCCCAGCCTGCCAAATGGGCTGGACACGCGGGTTGGCCCGCGCGGCAGCGCGCTGTCAGGCGGGCAGCGCCAGCGCGTGGCGATTGCCCGCGCGCTGTATGCCCCCGCCCCCGTGCTGCTGCTGGACGAGGCTACATCGGCACTGGATGCAGGATCGGAAACCGCCGTGACCGAGGCGCTGACGGCGGCCTCGACCGCGCGGGCGGGCGGGCGCACCACCTTGGTGATTGCGCATCGCCTTGCCACCATTCGGCATGCAGACAAGATCGTTGTGCTGGACGCTGGCCGCTTGGCAGAAGAAGGCACGCATGATGAACTGATCGCCAAGGGCGGGATTTATGCCCAGCTCTGCGCCCTGCAATTTGCCAAGGAACCCATGTAATGCGCAGCATTTTTTCGGTGACTGGGGCTGATCGGTTGACCTTTTTGCAAGGGCTTTTGTCAGGCGATGTGCTGGGTGTTGCGCAAGATGGCATTGTTTATGCCGCCTTGCTGACCCCGCAGGGCAAGTATTTGGCGGATATGTTCGTAATCGCGCAAGGGGGCGGGCTGTATTTGGATATGGACGCCAGCATTGCCGCCGCCACTGTGCAGCGCCTGAACATGTACCGCCTGCGCGCCGATGTGCAGATTGCGCCCAGTGAAATAGCCGTGTCGCGCGGTGTGGACACTCCCCCCGACGGCGCATTTGCCGACCCGCGCCACGCGGCCCTTGGCTGGCGGTTTTATGGCGCGCCGATTGCTGAGAAAGCCGTAGATTGGGACGCAATTCGCGTGGCCCATATCATCCCGCAAACGGGGATCGAACTTATCCCCAATGACACCTACATTCTAGAGGCAGGGCTTGATCGCCTCAATGGCGTGTCGTTCCGCAAGGGTTGCTATGTCGGCCAAGAGGTAACGGCGCGGATGCGGCATAAAACCGAATTGAAAAAGGGGCTTGTAAGGGTTGCCATAGATGGGGCCGCGCCTGTGGGCACAGCCATAATGGCAGGGGATCGCGTGGCAGGCACGCTGTTCACACAAAGCGGCGGATTCGCCCTTGCCCATCTGCGACTAGATTGGGCGTCGGGCAAGATGCAGGCGGGCGATGCCCGCCTGACCTTGGTTTAGTCTGACCTTGGTTTAGGCTGACCTTGGTTTAGGCTGACCTTGGTTTAGGCGCGTTCGGAATATTCCATCAGTTCGGTATGCACTATGATGTCTTCATCCGTGCCGATAAACGGCGGAACCATGATACGCAGGCCGTTGTCCAAAATGGCAGGCTTATAGCTAGAGGTGGCAGTTTGCCCCTTTTGCACAGGCTCGGTATCGACAACTTTGCAGCGTACCTTTTGGGGCAAAGTGACGTTCAGGGCTTCTTCACCAAAATAGTTGATGGTCGCCGTCATACCGTCTTGCAAAAACGGGCGGCGATCGCCCAGCAGTTCGGCGTCAATCTCAACCTGCTCAAAAGTTTCGGCATCCATAAACACAAGCCGCCCGTCGGTTTCATACAAAAACTGCTGGTCTTTGTTTTCCAATTCGACGCGTTCGACCTTGTCTTCGGAACGGAACCGTTCGTTCAGTTTACGACCATCGCGCAGGTTCTTCAACTCGACCTGCGCAAAAGCCCCGCCCTTGCCAGGTTTGACATGGTTGACCTTAACCGAGGCCCAAAGCCCCCCATCATGTTCAATGATGGTTCCAGGCTTGATTTCGTTTCCGTTGATCTTGGGCATTGTGGCAAAACCTTGACAAAAGGTTGAAGGAAAAATCAAATGCTCTATATCTGGGGAGTATCTTGCCCGCAAGTAAACTAAATGCAGTGGCTTGGAATTATAGCTATGCGTCAGGTGCATGGCAGATATTCCAAAACTGCGCAGCCGAATCGTTACAAAAGGTTTACAAGCACTAAAACCCTGCTGTTTGCAATCAGGGACCGCATAACAAAGGACGACTTAATGTTTGATTCGATTGACAGCACGGCTTTCAACTTTGAACAAGGTCAGCGCGCGCGCAAACTGTTTGCTGCGGTCGTTTTGGCGGCTTTGGATGACGCAATCGCTGATGACAAAAAATATGGTAACGGCCCCGATCAGATTGCTCGCTGGGCTCGTTCGCGCGATGGCCGCGAAGTGCTGTCTTGCGCGGGGATCGACCCGAACGAACGTGTGGTCAAAGGGCTGATGGATTTTGTTGGCAAGGGCGTTCGCACATCGGTCGCCCTTTCGCGCGAGGAAAGCGAACGTCGCCACGCGGCCGAACTGGAACAAGCAGAAGCGGCGTAAGGCCAGCCTTCAAAGTCGCATTAAAAAACGCGCCTTTTGGCGCGTTTTTAGTTTTGTGGTCAGTGCTTTGTGGTCAGTGCCTTGCGCTATTCTAATTCATGGGCGGCCAGCATTCTGCCCACTTCTGCGCGCACAAGTTTGCGGATGTTTCGGGTGATACGTTCGCCCATTGGCCCTGCCATTTCCTCGCGGAAAATCGCCTGTACCATGGCGCGCAGGACATCTTCGTCAAACAGCACTTCGGGCGCAGATTGCGGGGCCGCTGCATTGAAGTTCGGCTCGCGGAAGGTTTCCTTCGCCTGAGAAAAGATTTCGTCTTGCACCGCTTCGCCCGCAAGTTCGGCGATCACGCGCGCTTCGGCAGCATTGGCCCAATCGACATCTGGTTCAATCGTGCCGTGCAGGCTGTGCGAAACCTCGGCGGCTTCATCGACGTTTTCATTTTCGCTGCGCTCGATTTCAGCCTCGTCAAAGGCCGTGGGTTCGCTGCCGCGCCAATCCAGTTCCGGCGGTGCATCCAGCTTGTGCCCATCAAAGGCGTTGGGAGCCACATCAAACAGGCGCGCGTTTGGATCGATCCGAAAGTTATCTTGATCTGGCGCGTCATAACTGTCGCTGTCTTCATAATCTTCGGTGCGCAGGCTGGGCGCGTGATCAGGCGTTTGCCATGCCGTCGTCGCGGTGGGTTGGTCTTCGGTGGCAGTTTGGGTTTTCGCCGCCACTTGCTGTTTTTCGGCAGCCTGCGCGGCCGCCTCGAACTGTGCAGCGCGGGCCTCAATTTCGCGCCATTCGGCGTGCTGTGCCTCAAGGCGGGCTTCCGCCTCGCGCTTGGCCGCTTCTTCGCCTAAAGAAAATTGCCGCAAGTTCGGGCTTTGCGCCGCGGGGCGATGCGCGCCGTTTAAGGGGGCGACATCTGCCAAAACAGCATCTACGGGGGGAAATGCCGCGCGGCGCGAGGGGCGGCGCACTGTTGCAAATTTCCCGGAAGCGTCTTCGATACGCTGTTCAGGGGCCAGCACCAATTTTTGCGCAGTATCGGCAACCGCAGCCAGTCTGGCGCGATCGGCAGGCTTCAAATCCTGAGCGACCAAACGCCTGATCGAGGAAAGAACATCCTCAATCTCGTTTGAACTCATCGGTTCGGCCATGTCGATCCCCGCATTGTTTCCAATACATTAACGCGCCCTAGCGCTTCTTACAACCATAAGCCGCTTTAGACGGGCCAACTTCGGCAGATTTTGGGCAAGCGTTGGGCAATTTCACTTTTTACGCGAAAAACTTAAACAACCGTGATCAAGCCGCGATCAGTTGCCCGTTTTTTTACCAATACGGTCCAAGGCGGCGCCCTGTTTGGTTGGGTGGAAAAACACAGGCGGCGCGTTTTTGGCGGAATTGTAATACGCTTCCACGTCATAGGTTGGGATGCCAAGGTTCAGCTTTTCAGCCGTCAATCGGCCCATTGCGGCCAAAACTTGATACACGCCAATGTAGCGGTTCGCCTCGGCCTCTAGTTTGCTGGCGCGGGCGGTCAGCAATTCTTGTTCGGAATTCAGCACATCCAGCGTGGTGCGTGATCCAAGATTGGCCTCTTCGCTGACCCCATCAAAAGCCTTTTGCGCCGCTTCAATCTGCGCTGCACCCGCCACAACCGAAGCGTTAGAGACCGCAAGCACGGCCCAAGCGCGGCCCAGAGCTTCGTCAACCTGAAGAGCGGCTTGCAATTGACCTGCCACCGCGCCTTCTTTTTGTGCCAGCGCCTTGCGCAGGGCAGAGGCCTGCCCGCCGCCCGCATAAAGGGTTTGGTTCAATGACAGCCCTGTCACCGTTGTTTCAGTGCCCGTGCCCAAATCTTCGGACAGGCTGACCTGCGCCGAAACCGACGGCAAAAATCCCCCTTTGGCAACTTTCACCTGCAAATCAGCGATTTTAACCTGCGCTTGCGCC
>CAMAWZ010000211.1 GCA_945861995.1 Pseudorhodobacter antarcticus | reverse complement strand
GCCTTTGCTTTTGCATTTTTCGCAACAAACGCCAACTCACAGGAACCATTGGACCCGCTGTTGCATCCTGGAACACGGTTCATGCGTGAGAATGTTGAAATAGAAACATTAGCGTATTGGCAGGGCTCGATCGGGGTGCAGTTTATTGGAATTGGTTCGCAACCGACAAGGCAAAAGATTTTGTCAGAAGTCTTTGCGCTAGCATCTGCTGCAAGGTTGGATATCGAAGTTTTCGGATTTCCGAACGCAATGTTTGAAGAAAGTGCCATAGCGAAGGCATCGAGAGTTGTTTTTATGGAATTCGATGCCGAACTACAGCCATTTATTGAGAATGGTCGCGGTGACCAGATGGCGTTGGGCGAAATTGACCGGTCCGATGCAAATCCTGCAATTCTTTCAATTCTTGATCAAGGTTTGGTAAAGCAAGTGGATGGATGCTATTCTCAATGGAAGGCGTCAAAAGAAAATGAGATAGAGGCGATCATTGTTGCGGCATCGACATCTATACCCGAAGAATCACGCAAGGAATGTCTTTGGGGTCTTGTTCCTTCGGTTTTCGGTATATCAACGCTTGTTTCACAATATGATGCTGCAAAAGCCGTTGGAGCGAATAACGGTGGGGAAACAGTTATTTTTGATGATCGCAGCGAGTTGGCGCTTGCATTGTCAGCGGCTGCAGCTTGCCGTTTGGACCTCGGCGATTTCGGATACGTGTGTCCGTTTCTATTGATAAAAGAGGTTTTCGCGCATCACGCCTTTTTGGCACCGTGGAAGGTGAATTGAAATGACAAAGGATTGCACGTTTACTGTTGCGTTAAATGCCGGCGCTGGGCCTGCAAGTGTTGAAGCAAGCCGTAGGGCGCGTGCTTGCACGCACCATTTTACAACCCCAAACCGCCCCGTGGTGCGTGAAATCACGCACCCTACCCGCTTGCTGTGAGCACCTTCAAATAAATCGAAAATGACCACCCCTGTGAAATACACCATTTCCCAACGTATCGGTCAAATTTTGGCCGCCCTTTCCCTAACCCTCATTTTCATTTCATTGATACCCGCCCTTTAGGTATTCATAGCATTCAACGCCAAATACCGATCCTGTGTTCAGCTTCCAAATGGCATGTACCTTGGATACGAAGCGGTTTTCGATTTAAGCCGCCCTTACCTTAAGCCAATCGCCGTTCCAAAATACCCTGATGGAACGCCCCTGATCCGCAAGCAGAAATGGGCTATTTTTGTCACCGAAACCACCCTTTATGGGTCAACCATGAATCCAGATGACACTGAGCATAGGTTCGCTTGGCGCGCATATGCGGGCCTTGTTCTTCGAAAGACTGATTCAAAACACTATTACAGCCTCATTGCCGAAGCTGGGCAAGCCAATAAAGACATTGGCGCAGGTCAAATCGGGGCTGGTGCCGCACTTAATCGCTTGCTTGAGTTGGACAATACCAACGCTCGCAACTGCTCAACCGCCCTGATAACTTGGTAGCTTACTTGACGGGGATTTACCCCGCCACCGCCTCCACAGGCGCGGCCGCAATCGCGGCTTCCAAATCCAGCGCCTGCTCGCAGTCCCCGCACAAATCTTTCAGCTTCGCCAAATTGGCCTTGGCTTCGTCCAGTCGTTTCAACTCGACAAACATCTCGCCCTGATATTCCAGCGCGCCCAGATGTTCAGGGTCAAGTTTCAACGCCGTATCATAGGCTTCCAGCGCGGGGCCAGCCAGTTTCATGTTGCGGCTGGCGTATCCGAACAGGTTCCAGACATCGGCGTTTTCAGGCTCGGATACCGTCAGCACCGCCAGCAACCGCTGGGCAGTGGGGAAATCGCCCGCATCAATCGCGGCCTGCGCTTCGGCGAATGTCGGCACTGCCTCGGCCTGAGGTGTCGCCGTATCTGCGGCCCATGCGCCGCTTGCCACTACTACCAAAATCGCCGCCCAAGTTGCTGCCGCTTTCATCGTATCCTCCTGAAAATCATTTCGCCCATTATACAGCGCATTATCACACCGCGCGCAGCTTTCCGCCATATAGGTGTCGGGACGGATGCCATACGCATTTCATACGCTTGCCATACGCAGGCCAGCCCTGCCAATCCCGCCCAGTTGGTCCGCGCATCATTTTTCCGTGAACGTACCCTGCCGCTGGATAATCCCGCCGCAATCGGGCAAAACCATCCCAAAGGAGAGGATATGGACATCGCAGCCACAGCCCAAGCCATTCAATCAGGCGAGCGCCGCGCGCTGGCCCGCGCCATCACGCTGGTCGAAAGCGCACGGGCAGATCACCGCACGCAGGCGTTAGAGTTGCTGGGCGCTTTACCCAAGGAAAAACAAGCCCTTAGGATAGGCCTATCTGGCACGCCAGGCGTGGGGAAATCGACGTTTATTGAGGCGTTCGGCCTGATGCTGATCGCGGTAGGGCTGCGCGTGGCGGTGCTGGCGGTTGACCCGTCTTCGGCCCGTTCGGGCGGTTCTATCCTTGGCGATAAAACGCGGATGGAGCAGTTGGCCCGCGCCCCTGCGGCGTTTATCCGCCCTTCGCCGTCTAACGCGCAAATGGGCGGGGTGGCCCGCCGCTCCCGCGAGGCGGTGGCATTGTGCGAGGCGGCTGGCTATGATGTTGTTTTGATTGAAACAGTTGGCGTTGGGCAGTCTGAAACTGTGGTCGCGCAGATCAGCGATTTGTTCGTTTTGCTGCTGGCCCCCGCAGGTGGGGATGAATTGCAGGGCGTCAAGCGCGGCATTATGGAAATGGCCGACCTGATTCTGGTCAACAAAGCCGATGGCGATTTGGCCGCCGCCGCGCAGCGCACCCGCGCCGATTATGCAGGGGCCCTGCACCTGCTGCGCCGCCGCGCGCAAGACCCCGAAGGATACCCTTTGGCGATGACCGTTTCGGCCTATACACAGGCAGGCCTGCCCGAGGCTTGGGCCAAAATGCAGGCGCTGGCGGCGTGGCGGCGCGAGCATGGCCATTGGGATGCTGCCCGCGCAGCCCAAGCAAAGCATTGGTTTTTAGAGGAAATTCGTCAAAATCTACTGGCCAGCTTAACCGCAGAACCTATGCGCGGCATATTGAACGGCCTTGGCGATCAAGTTGCCCGCGGTGATCTGCGCCCCGAACTGGCCGCCGCCCGCGCGCTGGCCGCAATGGGGCGTAATGGGGGGCCGTGATGGGGGGCGCGGCCAGGCGCGAATTGCGCAGTTTTCGCGCCGCTGTCCCTTGACGCGGGGCTACTTTGCCCGTATCAGCCCCTAATCGAATTTGGCCGCCGCCCTCTGCGGTGGCTTTGTGTTTTAGAAAACAAGGAACACGACCATGTCGCGCGTCTGTGAACTTACTGGCAAGGGCCCAATGTCTGGCAACACTGTCAGCCATGCGAATAACAAAAGCCGTCGTCGCTTTTTGCCAAACCTTAATCATGTGACCCTGATTTCGGACGTGCTGGGCCGTTCGTTTAGTCTGCGTGTTTCGGCGGCTGGGCTGCGTACAGTCGATCACCGCGGCGGTCTGGATGCGTTCTTGGCAAAGGCCAAGGATGACGAGTTGTCGCTGTCGGCACAGAAGATCAAAAAAGAAATCGCAAAAGCTCAGGTTTCGGCCTAAGATTTCGTATCTTGCCTTGAAGGCCCTGCTTGCTGGTCAAGCAGGGCTTTTGGAATTTATGCGGAGCGAGTGATACGTAGCAGTCTTGCCTAAAATCGCGGCGATCTGACGCCTTGGCCTTTTGGCAGTTGCGCCATATAGTTGCGCAATGATCTTGCGACGCCTGCTCACCTTTTTCTTTGCCTTTTTACTGGCGCTGACATCAGTCACGCTGGCGGTGGGGCAGCACGCCATGCCGCAAGGCAGGACGATGGTGATTTGCACCGACATGGGCACGCAAACTGTGACGCTGGATGCCAATGGCAACCCCGTTCAATCCGCCCATTCCTGCATTGATTGCAATGCTGCGCCTGTGGCGCAGGCCCTTGCGCCCGCGCTGCAACTGCCCCTGCCGCCCTTGGTTGCGCTGGGGCAGTGGGCGCAGGTTGAACCCGTGGCGGCGCACAGCCGCACCCCGCCGCAAACCCATGCGCGCGGCCCCCCTTGGACAGATGTGATCTAACCCTTTTTCACATCAAACCAAGGATTTACAAATGAACCGCCTACAAACTGCTGTGGCAGCAATAGCTGCCCTTATCGCCCTGCCCGCATTCGCCCATGACGGCGTGCATATCAACAATCCATATGCCCGCGTCATTGGCGGGGTTGGTGCATCGGGCGCGGTGTTTTTTGAAATTGAAAACCATCAAGACGTCGATGACCGCCTGATTTCGGTGACCACGGATGTGGCCGAAAAGGCCGAGTTGCACACCCATAAAGAAGAAGGCGGCGTTATGAAAATGATGCAAGTCCTTGAGGGGTTTGTTGTACCCGCACTGGGCTTTGACAGCCTAGCGCGGGGCGGTGATCATGTTATGCTGATGGGCCTTAAATCTGAAATGAAGAATGGCGATGTCATTGATTTGACCCTTACCTTTGAACAGGCGGGCGAGGTGACTGTGCAGGCCGTGATCGATAATGATCGCAAGCCCGAAGACGGCGCTA
>CAMAWZ010000210.1 GCA_945861995.1 Pseudorhodobacter antarcticus | reverse complement strand
AAGCCAAAACCAACAGGAGATTGCCATGAACCGCCGCGCCCTTATTGCCGCTTTTGCCGCGATGCCCTTTGCCCTGCGCCCTGCCTTTGCATCGGGGGACGGCACGTTTGAAGTGACCCTGACCGAGGCGGAATGGCGCGCGCGCCTGTCGCCGCAGGCCTATGCTGTGCTGCGCGAAGAAGATACCGAACGCCCGTTCACATCGCCCCTGAACGATGAAAAGCGGGCAGGGGTTTTCGCCTGCGCGGGCTGTGATTTGCCGCTGTTTGACAGTGCGGCCAAATACGATTCTGGCACGGGCTGGCCTTCGTTTTTCCAACCCATCGACGATGCGATCCGCACCAAATCTGACATCTCGATTTTCGGTATCCGCACCGAAGTGCATTGCCGCCGCTGCGGCGGCCATCTGGGCCATGTGTTTGAAGATGGGCCGCAGCCCACGGGCCTGCGCTATTGCATGAACGGCGTTTCGTTGAAGTTTATTGCGAAAACTTGATGCAAAAGGGGGGCGCAATATAGACAGTGTGCCCCCCGCGCGTTAGCCATAGGTTGTCAGGCGTGCCCAGAAGGGCCGCCCAACTTGTGAGTGGTAAATGCCAAAGGCCGCGTCTTCTCAACTCTTGCCCGCCCAACGCTCGCCTCTCAGTGGTGAGGTTTATGCGCGCCTTGAGGCGCTGCTGCGCCAAGAAAAGTCGCCCGAAAATTTGAACACTATTCTGCGGCTGCTATCCAAATGGCGCGCCAATCTCGTAACGAACACCTTGGTCAAGAAAAGCGGCCAGACAGTTCTTTCGGGCCCGTTTCAGGGCATGACATATCTGACTGCCGGGTCAGAGGGGTCCACTTCGGCGCGGCTTTTGGGCGCGTATGAGGCCGCCTTGCACCCGATTATCGAAAAGATCATCAAGCGCGGGTATCAGCAGATCATCGATGTTGGCTGCGCCGAGGGGTATTACGCCGTGGGCCTGGCCATGCGGATGCCCGCCGCCCGTGTGATTGCCCGCGATTTGAACGCGGTTGCCCGCGCCAAATGCGCCCAGCTTGCGGCGGCCAACGGGGTATCGGCGCAGATCGACATTGGCGGCGAAATAGGCCACGGCGATTTTGATATCTGCACCCGCGCCAAAACGCTGGTGATTTGCGATATCGAAGGGGCCGAGGCGCACCTGCTTGACCCTGCGCGGGCGCAAGGCTTGGCCAGCGCCGATATTCTGGTCGAGGTGCATGATTGCTTTACCGCTGGCCTTTCGGCGCTGATTGCGCAGCGATTTGAGCCTACGCACAAAGTGCGCAAGATCGAACGCAGCCTACCCGACGCGCCGCTGCCCGCGTGGATGGACACGCTGAGCGATTTTGACCGCCTGATCGCGCTGTGGGAATGGCGCATGGGCCCAACCCCGTGGCTGTGGATGACCCGCAAAGGCAAATCCAGCGACAAGGAATAACTTTCATGAACGCTCCCCTGACATCGGCCCACCGCAACGCCGCGATCTGGTATGCGCAAGATGGGTTTGACCCAACGGCCAAGGGGATCAATGGCCGACGTGTCGCGGGCGAATCCTTTTTGAAAGGGTTCTTGCGCCGCGCCGATGTGGAAGAATTTGTTCTGCTGGCCAAGGGCGAGGGCGAAATTGCCCCCGTGCGCGATTTGGCCGCAGCATTGCGCCCCGCCGTGCCCGTGCGCTATACCCCGCTTTTGCGCCCGCACCGTATTAATGTTGGCACCGTGTTTTACCCCAGCCCCAATTTCAACAGCGAAGCATGGCGCCGCGCGCCGCATGGCACAGGGGCATGGTCGCTGTGCGGGATTACGCATACCACTTCAACCGCCGCCGTGATGAACGGCTGGATGGAGCTGCGCACGGGCCCCGTAAATCCGTGGGACGCCGTTATTTGCACCAGTACGGCTGTGCTACAGTCCACGACCTTTACTTTTGATCTGATAGACCAGCATTTGCGCGCGCGCTTTGGGGCAAAACTGCCGCCGCGCCCGATGCTGCCCGTCATTCCCTTGGGCATTCATACCGATGATTTTGCGCGCAACGAGGCCGCCCGCGCCGCCTTGCGCACCCGTATTGGCGCGGGGCCGAACGATGTGGTCTTTGCCACCATCGCCCGCCTAACCCCGCATGAAAAGTTTGACCCACTGCCGATTTATCTTGCCATGCAGGCCGCGCAAAAACAGATTACGGGGCAAAAGCTGCATGTCGTGTTCTGCGGGCAGTTCCGCGAAGATTATTCGCGCCGCGTGTTTGAACAGGGCGCGGCGCGCCTGATGCCGGATGTCGGCTTTCACCTGCTGGATGGCGCATCCGCAGCCGACCGCCGCGCCACCTTGTCTGGCGCGGACGTGTTCACTTTTTTGATTGATAACATTCAAGAAACCTTCGGGCTTGCCCCGCTGGAAGGGATGGCGGCTGGCTTGCCGCTGCTGGTGTCTGATTGGGATGGCATGAAAGATACTGTCTCGCCCGAGGTGGGATTTCGCATCACCTCGCGGATGCTGCCTGCGCCAACGCTGGCCCCCGAAGCGCTGCGCTATCAGGGCGGGATCGACAATTATGTGCAGTATTGTGGCAGCACATCTGCCATGACCGAGATTGATCTGCCCGAATTGACCGCGCGCATTGTGCAACTCGCGCGCGATCCCGACTTGCGCGCGCGCATGGGGGCGGCAGGGCTGGCCCGCGCGCGCGCGCTGTATGACTGGCGCGTTGTGGTGACGCAAATTCAGGACCTTTGGGCCGAGCAAGACCGCATCCGCCGCGCGTCAACGGCGTCTTACCTGCGCTATCCCGCCCATCTTTTGCCCATCGCGCCATCGCCCACGGCGCTGTTTGCAGGCTACCCGACGCAGGCCGTGGCCCCAGATACGCTGCGCCTGACCCGCGGCAGCACCAAAGCGCCGCTGGATACAGTTCTGGCGGTGCGCAATTACAAAACCTTGGGCCGCTTTTTTGCCGAACCTGCGCAAATTGAATTGGCGCTGGTCGTGATTTTGGCCGCAGGGGCCGATGGGGCCACACTTGACGATATGGTTGCCGCATCGGCAGGCGCGCGCGGTGCGATCACGCGCTTTGACGCGGAACGTATTGCGATGTGGCTGCTGAAATACGGCTTTGCCGCGCGTCTGTAAAATGTTTGCGCCGCGCGCGGGACTGGGGGGCGCTATTCCTTGAAATAACGGCTGTCTTTAATCTGATCCCATGCCCAGACCACTTCTTGCAGGCGGTCTTCGTCGCTGCGATCTCCGCCGTTCATGTCGGGGTGCAAATCTTTGACAAGTCCTTTATAAGCCTTGCGAATTTCTGTTTTCGTCCATGTATCGCGCACATCCAAAATCTCAATCGCCTTGCGTTCGGTAGGCGGCAATTTGCGCGTGGCGTTGGATGTGGGCTTGGCCGGATTGCGCGTTGAATTTTCACCCAGCAGCGCGTGCGGGTCATCCACGCCCAAACGGTGCCACGCATTGCCATCATCTTTGCGGGAAAAGGGCTTCGTCTCGCGCTCCCACAGACGATCTTTTTCCAAAAGCTTTTGAAACTCCTCGTCAGTGGCCGTGCCGAAAAAGTTCCATTTTAGATTATACTCGCGCACATGATCGCGGCAAAACCAGAAAAATTGATCCAAAATGTCGGGATGCTTGGGCGCACGATACGCGCCCTTTTCCTTGCAACCAGGAAAGTCGCAGCCCTTATTGGACGTTTCAAACGCCCCGGACATGCCCCGGCGCGTGGTTTTGCGCTTGGCCTTGTCGGATTTGACGCTGATATCAAACTCAAAGGGGGGGCGAGAGGTCATGTCGGGCCTTTCCTATTCGGGGCCGTGAGCATAGTCTTATTCTCAGCCCTTTTGAAGAGGAAATCATGCAAAAAATCACCGCAGCAGAACAGATTACCCAGCGATTGACTGCGGCATTCCAGCCCACCGCTCTGCGGGTGGTAAACGACTCGGCCAGCCATGCGGGGCATTCGGGCGATGATGGTACTGGCGAAAGCCATTTTTCCATTTTCCTTCGCGCGCCAGCCTTGGCAGAAATGACGCGCCTTGCCCGCCACCGCGCGGTGAACGCTGCTTTGGGCGACTTAACAACCCGCATCCACGCGATTGCGATTGACGCGGGGTAGGGGGGCTTTGCCCCCAAGCTTACGAAGGAACTTCGCAAGCCTTCGCTTCGCTCCCCCCAGGATATTTGCAGAGTTAGGACGCAAGCAGATGGTCTTTTTCTTCCTAACTCTAAAAATATCCTGGGGTGAATTTGCCGCAGGCAAAGAGGGGCAAAGCCCCTAGTTTCCTGCCTTCAATGCCAATCTTGCTTTGTGCAGGATTGGCTCGGTGTAGCCAGAGGGTTGCGCGCGCCCCTTCAGCACCAAATCGCGCGCTGCATTGAACGCGATGCCATCAAAATTGGGCGCCACGGGGCGGTAGGCGGGATCGGCGGCGTTTTGCCCATCGACCACGGCGGCCATTTTGCGCAAAGATGTCATGACATCGTCCACAGTAATCACCCCGTGCAGCAGCCAATTGGCCAAGGCTTGGGCCGAAATGCGGCAAGTAGCGCGGTCTTCCATCAGGCCGACATTGTTTAAATCGGG
>CAMAWZ010000209.1 GCA_945861995.1 Pseudorhodobacter antarcticus | reverse complement strand
TGGCGCTAAAACTGCTGTCCTTGGGGCGCGGCGCATCGGGCGTGCGCTGGGACATCTGCGCGCTGATCGAAGCAATGATCGCGCGCGGGGTTATCCCCGTTATTCCCGTGCAAGGCTCGGTCGGCGCATCGGGCGATTTGGCCCCCCTTGCCCATATGGCCGCCGTGATGATTGGCGAGGGTGAAGCGTTCTACGGCGCCGCCCGCATGGGCGGCAGCGCGGCGCTTAGCGCGGCGGGCCTAACCCCCGTTGTGCTGGGGCCAAAAGAAGGGCTCGCGCTGATCAACGGCACGCAGTTTTCCACCGCTGCCGCGCTAACAGGGCTGTTTGGCGCGTGGGGCGCAGCAAAGGCCGCGATTGTGACATCTGCCATGGCGACCGACGCAATCATGGGGTCAACCGCGCCCCTGAACCCCGCCATTCATTCCCTGCGCGGCCATGCGGGGCAAATTGACGTGGCCCGCGCGATGGCAGGCCTGCTGGATGGCAGCGCCATTCGCGAAAGCCACCGCGAGGGGGATACCCGCGTGCAAGACCCCTATTGCATCCGCTGCCAACCCCAAGTCACGGGCGCGGCGGTTGATCTTTTGCGCTTTGCCGCCCGCACGCTGGAGATTGAGGCGAACGCCGTCACCGATAACCCGCTGGTCATTGCCCAAACGGGCGAAATTTTGTCTGGCGGCAATTTTCACGCCGAGCCCGTCGCCTTTGCCGCCGACCAAATCGCGATTGCTATTGCCGAAATTGGGGCCATATCGCAGCGCCGCATCGCGCTGATGGTCGACCCCACCCTGTCCTTTGATCTGCCGCCGTTTCTAACCCCTGCGCCGGGCCTCAACTCTGGCCTGATGATTGCCGAAGTCACATCTGCCGCGCTGATGAGTGAAAACAAACATCTGGCCAACCCATGCAGCACCGACAGCACACCAACATCGGCCAACCAAGAAGATCATGTGTCTATGGCCGCCCACGGCGCGCGGCGCCTAAAACGGATGGTCGCGAATTTGGACATGATTTTGGGGATCGAGGCGATTTGCGCGGGTCAAGGTATTGATCAGCGCGCGCCCTTGCAAACCGCCCCGCCTCTGCGCGCGGCGTTGGCAGCCTTGCGGCAAAAGGTGGCGACCCTTGGCCAAGACCGCTATTTGGCCCCCGATTTGCAGGCCGCTGCGGATATGGTCGCATCTGGCGCATTGGTGCGCGCAGCGGGCGTGGAACTGGCGCTATGATCGAAGTGACGCGCGCAAGCAGCCCCCTGATCCTTGGCCTGCCCCATACGGGCACGGATATTCCCGCAGATTGCCGTGACGCGCTGAATGAAACAGGCCGCGCCATGGCCGATACCGATTGGCAGATCGATACACTTTATGCGGGGCTGGTGGACGGGGCAACGTCTGTGCGCACGCCCATCCACCGCTATGTCATCGACGTCAACCGCGACCCCAGCGGGATCAGCCTGTATCCTGGCCAAAACACCACGGGCCTGTGCCCGACAACCGATTTTGACGGGCGGGCGATTTATGCGGCGGGGCGCGAACCTGATGCGGGCGAGATTGCGCGCCGCATGGCCGCCTATCACGCGCCCTATCATACGGCGCTGGCCGCCGAAGTGGCGCGCATCAAAGCGCTGCACGGCTTTGCCATTTTGTATGATTGCCATTCGATCCGCAGCGAAATTCCCTTCCTGTTCGATGGCACCCTGCCCGATTTCAACATTGGCACCAACAGCGGCGGGGCCTGCGCGCCGCAAATCGAGGCGCTGGTTCACGCCCGCGCCCGCGCCGCCAAGGGATACACTTGCGTGCTGAATGGCCGCTTCAAGGGTGGCTGGACAACCCGCCATTATGGCAACCCATTGAACGGCGTTCACGCCGTTCAAATGGAACTCGCACAGCTTACACACATAACCGAAAGCCCACCTTGGGAAATCAACCGCTCCCGCTTTGATGCCCTGCGCGGCCATCTGCGCGCCATCTTAACCGATTTGCAAAATTGGAGACCGCTATGACAGAACGCAAAATTGGGCCGCGCCACAACACCCGCGTGATCATGCCGCCAACTGGCCCACAGATTACCGCGAAATCTTGGCAGACCGAGGCGGCAATGCGGATGCTGATGAACAACCTGCATCCCGATGTGGCCGAAAACCCTGCCGAATTGGTGGTCTACGGCGGCATTGGCCGCGCCGCGCGCACGTGGGCAGATTTTGACAGTATCGTCGCCAGCCTGAAAGATTTGGAAGATGACGAGACGCTAGTTGTGCAATCTGGCAAGCCCATCGCCATCATCAAAACACACGCGGATGCCCCGCGCGTGCTGATCGCCAATTCCAACCTCGTGCCGCATTGGGCGACGTGGGATCACTTTAACGAGCTGGATAAAAAGGGGCTGGCCATGTACGGCCAGATGACGGCGGGGTCATGGATTTACATCGGCACCCAAGGCATTGTGCAGGGCACATATGAGACTTTTGTCGAGGCAGGCCGCCAGCATTATGGCGGAAGTCTTAAAGGACGCTGGATTTTGACGGGCGGTCTGGGCGGCATGGGCGGCGCGCAGCCGCTTGCCGCCGTTATGGCAGGGGCCTGCTGTTTGGCGGTGGAATGCAATCCTGACAGCATCGATTTTCGCCTGCGCACACGCTATGTCGATGAAAAAACAGATAATCTAGACGAAGCCTTGGCGATGATCGACCGTTGGACAAAGGCAGGCGAAGCGAAATCAGTGGGTCTTTTGGGCAATGCCGCAGATGTCTTTCCTGAACTGTATCGGCGCGGCGTGCGCCCCGATATTGTCACCGACCAAACATCAGCCCATGATCCGCTGAACGGCTATCTGCCCCAAGGCTGGAGCATGGCCGAATGGAAAACGCGCCGCGAAAGCGATCCCAAATCGGTTGAACGCGCCGCCCGCGCCAGTATGAAAACCCATGTAGCCGCGATGGTGGATTTTTGGACCGCAGGGGTTCCAACGCTGGATTACGGCAATAATCTCCGCCAAGTGGCGCAGGACGAGGGGCTAGAGAATGCCTTTGCCATTCCTGGCTTTGTGCCTGCCTATATCCGCCCGCTGTTTTGCCGTGGCATTGGCCCGTTCCGCTGGGTGGCGCTGTCGGGTGATCCGCAGGATATCTACAAGACCGATCAAAAGATGAAGGACCTTTTCCCGGATAACAAACACTTGCATAACTGGCTGGACATGGCACGGGATCGCATCGCGTTCCAAGGTCTGCCCGCGCGCATTTGCTGGATTGGGCTGGGCGATCGCCATCGCGCGGGGCTTGCCTTTAACGAGATGGTCGCATCGGGCGAACTGTCAGCCCCCGTGGTCATCGGCCGCGACCATCTGGACAGCGGGTCAGTCGCAAGCCCGAACCGCGAAACAGAAGCCATGCTGGACGGATCAGATGCCGTGTCCGACTGGCCGCTGCTGAACGCACTGGTCAACACCGCATCAGGTGCAACGTGGGTGTCGATCCACCACGGCGGCGGGGTGGGCATGGGGTACTCGCAGCACGCAGGCGTGGTGATTGTGGCCGATGGCACGCCTGCAGCGGCCAAGCGGCTGGAACGCGTTCTATGGAACGACCCCGCCAGCGGCGTATGGCGCCATGCCGATGCTGGCTATGCCGACGCCGTGGCCTGCGCGCGGGAAAACGGCTTGCGGCTGCCACGGATTTTAGAGTAGGGCCGCCGCGGCCCGAATGGCGCGAATATTCTCGCCATAGGGGGCGGGGTTACCGACCGATCCACCCCTAAACACGGCCGATCCAGCAACCAAGACATCCGCCCCTGCCGCTGCCATCAGCGGCGCGGTTGTTGGATCAATCCCGCCGTCAATTTCAATATGCACAGGCCGATCGCCAATCATGGCCCGCAAAGCGCGGACTTTGTCAGACATATCGATAAACTTCTGTCCCCCAAAACCTGGGTTCACTGTCATCACACACACCAAATCGGCAATATCCAAAAGATGCGCAACGGCGCTGGCGGGCGTGGCGGGGTTTAGGGCTACGCCCGCTTTCATGCCCGCGCCGCGAATAGCTTGCAAGCTGCGGTGAATATGCGGCCCCGCTTCGACATGGGCGGTTAGAATATCGGCCCCAGCCTTGGCAAAGGCATCAATAAATGGGTCAACGGGTGCAATCATGATATGCACATCCATCACTGTTTTGACATGTTTGCGAAAGGCGGCCACTGCGGGCGGGCCAAAGGTGATGTTGGGCACGAAATGGCCATCCATCACATCAATATGCACCCAATCTGCGCCGTGGGCTTCAATCGCCTGAATTTCGCGGCCAAAATCGGCGAAATCGGCAGATAGAATAGACGGAGCAATTTTGATACGGCGGTCAAAGGTCATGGCCTGCGTCCTTAGAAACAACATCCCCATTGCATAGACGAAGCCGCGCGCCCGTCAAGCGGTGCTATTTCGCAAATCCTGGTCGTTTGCCCCAGTCATGCGCATCGCGGATCATCTGGTCCATCGTGCTGCGTTTGGGCTGCCAGCCCAGCACCGTGCGCGCGCGGTCTGATCCCGAAACCAACGCCGCCGCATCACCCGCGCGCCGTTCGCCATATACAACGGGCACGGGG
>CAMAWZ010000208.1 GCA_945861995.1 Pseudorhodobacter antarcticus | reverse complement strand
AGCGCTGGCCAAGTTCATATGCTGGGCCGCGATGTTTGCGCGCTGAACCCGCGCGATTTGCGCAGCTTTCGCGCCCAAGTGGGTATCGTATGGCAGCGTCACAATCTGGTGCCGCGCCTGTCGGTTTTATCCAATGTGATCCACGGTGTGCAGTCCCGCCTATCTGGCCCGCGCGCATGGTTTCAGGCCCTTGCCCCTGCCGAGGTGCGCGCCGAGGCGATGGCATATCTAAACCGCGTAGGCCTTGCCGACCGCGCAGGCGCGCGCGTGGACAGTCTTTCGGGCGGGCAGCAACAGCGCGTGGCCATTGCCCGAATGCTTATGCAGCGCCCTGCCTTCATTTTGGCAGACGAGCCTGATGCAAGCCTTGATCCGCAAACGGGCGAGGAAGTGATGGCGCTGCTTCTGAGCCTTGTGCGCGAAAACGGGTTGTCGCTGCTGATGATCTCGCATCGTTTGGAACACACACTTGAATTTTCCGACCGTATCTTGGGCCTTGCCCAAGGGCGCATCGCATTGGATCTGCCAACCGCGCAGGCAGATGCTGCGGGTTTGCGGCGGTTTTTTGACCATCAGGAGACTGCATGAGCCCGCCCACAGTGCCCACCACGCTTAGCGCCCCGCCGCGTTTTAGCCATCGCAGCTTACCCGAATATGTGGGCATTTTGTTGGTTTTGGCATTGGTCATTTCATCCTTGATGGCCACCGCCCCCGCGCTGGACAAGCTTAGCCGTGGTATTGCGCGCCTGTTTGCGCCGTCTGGCATGTTGATGCAAATGTTCCCGCCAGATTTCACCCGCATTGTGCCCATTGGCTGGAAGCTGCTTGAAACGCTGCAAATGGCGGTTGCGGGCTGCTTTTTGGGCCTGATAATGGCCATTCCCTTTGCAATTTTGGCAACTGACCGATTGTCACCGCATCCGATATTGCGCCATGTGGCGCGCGCTGTGATAGCACTGTTTCGCACTGTGCCTGATCTGGTTTGGGCGATTATCTTTATCCTTATCGTCGGCCTTGGCCCTGCTGCGGGCGTGATGGCGATTATGGTGGACAAAATTGGCTTTGCAGGCCGCTTTTTTGCCGAAGCGATGGAAGAGACAGATGTCGGCCCCCAAGACGCCTTGCGCGCCATTGGGGCCAGCCGTTTGGGAACTATCGTGTCGGCCGTCTTTCCCGCTTGTTTGCCGTCCTTCACCGCCACATCCCTGTTTGCATTGGAAAAATCGGTGCGCGGGTCGGCGGCGTTGGGCCTTGTGGGGGCAGGGGGCATTGGGGTTGATTTGAAGGTCGCCTTTGATCTTTTCAACTACGACGAGGCGCTGGCGATTATTCTGTTGATGCTGGCGCTGGTGATTGCGGTTGAACAAGGTTCGGGCTGGATTAGAAAGAAATTGATATGACGGGCACGGCCACGGACACGGGCACCGACACCGCGCATCTGTATTGGAACACGCAGTGGCAACAGGCGGATGCTTCCTCGCCTTGGGCCACGGCCGAACCTTGGGTGCTGGATCATGCGCGCAGTCTGCCGGCGAACAGCACTGTTTTGGACCTTGGGGCAGGGATTGGGCGGCACGCCTTGGCCTTTGCGGCAATGGGCCATCAGGTTACGGCATTGGACGCCGCCGAGGCCGCGATTGCTGCCATTGATACCGCCGCGCAGGCGCAGGGGCTGAACGTGGCCACCACATTGGCCGCAATGACCGATTTGCCATTTGCAGATGGTCAGTTCGATCATGTGCTGTCGTGGAACGTCATCTATCATGGCGACGAGACCATCGTGCGCCGCTGCCTGTCGGAAATTGCGCGGGTGACCAAAACAGGCGGCACGTTTATGGCCACCATGCTGTCGGCGCGCCGTGTGCCCGTAGAGCAGGCGAACGCGCCTGGCCGCGAGATCAGCCGCAATACATGGACATTCGACGGCCCGGGCGACAAAGTGCATCCACATTATTTTTGCAACGCCGCCGATCTGATTGCCCTGATGCCCGAATTTGAACTGCTCACCCTATTTGACCGCGTGCATGAGAAGCCCGGATCGTGGCATTGGCACCTATTGGCCGAGAAAGTGTAATGACTGCAGAATTTATTGAAGGTGCCAGCCTTATTCTGGAAGACCGCGTTGAAACGGGCGATTTGCGCATTGTAGATGGGCTGATCACGGGCATTGATGTGGTGCGCGATGGTGCGGCGCTGATCAATGGGCGCGGGCGGTTTTTGGCGCCTGCCTTTGTGGACATTCACGGCGATGCATTTGAACGCCAAATCATGCCGCGCCCGGGCGTGACTGTGCCCATTCAAACGGCACTTTTGGAAACTGACAGGCAACTGGCGGCCAATGGCATTGCAACGGCCTATCACGCGCTGACCCTGTCATGGGAGCCGGGGCTGCGCAGCGTGGATATGGGCTGGCAGGTTGTGCGCGCGCTGCAAGATTTGCGCGCCCGCCTGACCGCCGATAACCGCATCCAACTGCGCTGGGAAACGTTATGCCCGCAGGCCGAACCCCTTATTGCGCATGTGCTGGCAGGCACCGATCGCCCTGCGTTAGCCTTCAACGATCATACAACGGCGGCCCTACTGCATCCCGAAACTGCGCTGCATGACCGCCCGTTTGATCTGATCGATGATTACCCAATAACCGATTTGGCGGGCGAGGCGTTTGCGCGCAAAATGACCGACCGAGCCAAGCGCGCCCATATGAGCGCGGGTGATTATGTGGCCATGATTACCGATGTTTGGGCGCGGCGCGGTGCAGTGCGCGGTGATATTGAACGTATCGCCGCGCTGGCGCGCACGCATGGCGCGCCCATGCTGAGCCATGATGACAGCCAAGTGCAAACCCGCGATTATTACCGCGCGCAGGGCGCACATATTGCCGAATTCCCTATGCATGAGCGGGTTTTTCTGGCGGCCAAACAGGCAGGCGATGCGATTGTTCTGGGCGCGCCAAATGCCATGCGCGGGGGCAGCCATTTGGGCAGCCCTAGTGCGCAGGACATGATCGCGCGCGGTTTGTGCGATATTTTGGCATCTGATTATTACTACCCCGCCATGCTGGGGGCGATGGAGCGCCTGCACGCGGGCAATGCAGCGCCGCTGGCAGACCTGTGGAAATTGGTGTCGGCAAACCCTGCAGCCGCGATGGGTTTGCACGATCGCGGCCGCATTGCGGCGGGCCTGCGCGCTGATCTTGTGCTGCTGGATTGGCCAGACGGCCAAGCCCCCGCAGCCTTGCGCACATGGGTCAGCGGGCGCGGCGGGTACAGCGCGCTGCACTAGGCACTGCGTGTTCCGGTGGCGGACACGAAGGGCGCGAATAGACCTTTAACTGTCGCAGCCTGTGCGGACTTATCGCGTAAATGGCCGCCTACTTGTGCCATTTAGGGAGGGGCCGCTATGAACGAGCATCGCAGATCGGGCCGCGCTGCGCGCCAGTCAGAGCGCGCGCAAAAGGGCGGCGGTTTGGGACGCCCTTACATCATCCGCAACATCCCCACTTATGATATTTTGTCCGAAGAGAATTTGCTTCGGATAGAAGATGCGGCAGATCGTATCTTGGCCGAAACGGGGATTGAGTTTCGCGATGATCCAGACGCGCTAGAGCTTTGGCGCAGGGCAGGGGCAAATGTGGACGGGCTACGGGTTCGCTTTCCCAAGGGGATGCTGCGCGAGGTTTTGGCCCATGCACCCGCCACATTTACGCAGGCCGCGCGCAACCCCGCCCATTCGGTGGAAATTGGCGGCAAATCGGTGGTCTTCGCCCCTGCCTATGGCAGCCCATTTGTGATGGATTTGGACAAGGGCCGCCGTTTTGGCACGCTGGAGGATTTTCAGAATTTCATCAAACTGGCCCAAGCCAGCCCCAACTTTCACCATTCGGGCGGAACGATTTGCGAGCCAACCGACATTCCTGTGAATAAACGTCATTTGGATATGGTGCTGGCGCACCTTACCCTGTCTGACCGCCCGTTTATGGGATCTGTCACCGCCGAAGACCGCGCGGAAGACAGCATCGATATGGCGCGGATCGTGTTTGGGCGCGACTTTACCGACCAGAACTGCGTGATTTTGGGCAATGTGAACGTGAACTCGCCCCTTGTGTGGGACGGGACGATGACAAAAAGTTTGCGCGCCTATGCCCGCGCGAACCAAGCGGCCGTTATTGTGCCGTTTATCCTTGGCGGGGCGATGGGGCCTGTCACCAATGCTGGGGCCATTGCGCAATCGCTGGCCGAAACGATGGCGGGCTGCGCGCTGACACAACTGGAACGGCGCGGCGCGCCTGTGATTTTTGGCAATTTCCTCTCATCCATGTCGATGCGGTCGGGCAGCCCCACGTTCGGCACGCCAGAGCCTGCGATTGGCAGTATGGTGATTGGCCAGCTTGCCCGCCGTTTGAACCTGCCTTTGCGGTGCAGCGGCAATTTCACCACCAGCAAACTGCCCGATGCCCAAGCGATGATGGAAGGCACCATGTCGATGCTATCGGCCATCCATTGCGGGGCGAATTTTATTTTGCATTCGGCGGGGTTCTTGGACGGGCTTTTGTCGATGTCCTACGAGAAGTTTATGCTGGACGCCGATCTGTGCGGGGCTTTGCACA
>CAMAWZ010000207.1 GCA_945861995.1 Pseudorhodobacter antarcticus | reverse complement strand
CCCGCTGCCCGCTCCAAAATCAGCCATTCGCCGCGGCGGGATCCATCCAAAAGGGTTCAAACATATGACCATCAAGGTCAGTGAAGCTGCGGTTGTACATAAAACCCAAATCGCGCGCGGGAACGGGTTCACCCCCACCCGCCGCTAGGGCCGCGCTTATCATGGCGTCCACGTCGCCCCGCCCCTCGCACGACAGCGCGCACAGAGATGAGACCGCCGCGCTCGCATCCCCAACGGGCAGCGCGGTAAAGGTTTTGAAGAAATCGCGCTGCAGGATCATCACGTAAATCTGCGGCGAGATCACCACGCAAGCGCCATCGGCATTTGAAAACGCCTCGTTAATCGTGAAACCCAGCGCCTGATAAAACACCCGCGATTTGGCAACATCTGCCACGGGAAGGTTGACGAAAATCATTTTGTTCATAGTGTGGCTCTTTCATTTTGGCCCAAATACCTAATTCCCTGCCGCCGCAGGGTCCATCCAGAACGGGCCAAACCCATTGCCATCGGGGTCGGCAAAGGCGCGCGAATACATAAATCCCAAATCTTCCGCATCATGCAGCGACACACCGCCTGCCTTGGTGGCGGCATCTGTCATCGCGTCTACCTCACCTCGACTTTCGCAAGACAGGGCTATCAACGCGCTGGCCCCCGCACTTGGCAATACCAGAGGCTTGGGCGATTGCGCGCGAAATGCGTCGTGCGTGGCGAGCATAAAATAAATCGCATCCGACACCACCACACAGGCCGACGTATCGCTGCTGAAGGCGTCGTTGATACGCCAGCCCAAAGCCTCATAAAACGTGCGGCTGCGGGCCAAATCCGACACAGGAAGTGTCACGAAAATCATCTTATTCATCGCGCGCCCTTTCACATGAGCCCAAATACCTGCGCCGCAGGCACGGCCCAGCCGAACCGCCGCTTACAGGTTATCCTGCTGCGGCATCCCCAACACATGAAATCCGCAATCAACATGCACCACTTCGCCGCTGGTGCAATTGCCGTAATCGCTGCACAGCCAAACCGCCGTACCGCCAATAGCTTCCAGTGTCGCGTTCGCGCGCATTGGAGCGTTGGCTTCGGTATGGCGAAAGGTCGCCCGCGCGCCGCCAATGGCTGCGCCTGCCAGCGTTTTCATGGGGCCGGGGCTGATCGCGTTGACGCGGATTTGTTGCGGCCCAAGGTCGTTGGCCAAATACCGCGTGGCAGATTCCAGCGCCGCCTTGGCCACACCCATCACGTTGTAATTTGGCGTCACGCGGTTCGATCCGCCATAGGTCAGCGTGATCAGGCTGCCGCCATTTGGCATCAATTCCGATGAGCGGCGCGACACGTCGATAAAGCTAAAGCACGAAATCGCTAGGCTGTTCGAAAAATTCCCGCGCGAGGTGTTGATAAACCGCCCCGTCAACTCGTTCTTATCGGAAAACGCAATCGCGTGGATCAGGAAATCCATTGTGCCCCAACGCGCTTTTAGGCTCTCAAAGCACGCATCAAGACTGGCATCATCAGACACATCGACATCCACCAGAAAATCGCTGCCCACGCTTGCCGCCAGCGGCTCCACCCGCTTGCCAAACGCGTCGCCCTGAAAGGAAAAGGCCAGTTCAGCCCCCTCGGCCGCCAAGGCGGATGCAATACCCCAAGCGATAGACCGCTCATTCGCGACCCCCATCACCAGCCCGCGTTTGCCCTTCATCAGATCAGCCATTTGCGTTATCCTTTATATTTCGACATAACCAGCGTGGCGTTGGTGCCGCCAAAACCGAAAGAGTTTGACAACACGCTGTCCAAATCCACATTCTCGCGCAAGCTCATCACAATTTCTGATGCATCCAGCGCAGGGTCTAACGTGGTGATATTGGCGGATGCAGCAATGAAATTGCCCTGCATCATCAGCAGCGAATAAATCGCTTCATGAACACCTGTTGCGCCCAAGCTGTGGCCCGTCAACGATTTGGTTGATGCTGTGGGCGGGGTTTGCCCGCGCCCAAACACGCGGCGGATCGCTTCCATTTCGGTGACATCGCCCACCACAGTGGATGTGCCGTGGCTGTTGATATAGTCAATATGCCGCCCCTGCGGCAGGGTCGACAAGGCAAGGCGCATAGACCGCTCGCCGCCCTCGCCACTGGGGGCCACCATATCATGCCCGTCCGACGTGGCCCCATAGCCCGTCACTTCGCCATAAATCTTGGCCCCGCGCGCCAAAGCGTGCGACAGTTCTTCCAGCACCACAACCCCGCCGCCGCCTGCAATGACAAACCCATCGCGGGTGGCATCATAGGTGCGCGATGCGGTCGTTGGCGCATCGTTATACTTGGACGACATCGCCCCCATCGCATCGAACAGGCAAGATAGCGTCCAATCCAATTCCTCGCCGCCGCCCGCAAAGACAATATCCTGCTTGCCCATCTGAATTTGCTCGACCCCGTTGCCGATGCAATGGGCCGATGTGGAACAGGCAGAGGTGATCGAATAATTCACGCCCTTAATTTTAAACGGCGTGGCAAGGCAGGCGGAATTGGTGCTGCTCATGCAGCGGGTCACCATAAACGGCCCCATCTTTTTGGGCGCACCTTTGTTGATCACGGCATGAAAGGCTTGGAAAAAGTTCGACGTCGACGGCCCGCCAGACCCCATGACAAGGCCCGTCCGCTCGTTTGACACATCGCTGTCTTCCAGACCAGAATCGGCAATCGCCTGCTGCATGGCCAAAAAGTTATAGGCCGCCCCTGGCCCCATAAACCGCAAATCGCGCTTGTCGATATGGTCTTCTAGAACAATCTGCGGCATCCCGTGTACTTGGCTGCGAAAGCCATGCTCGGCATATTCGGGGGCAAAGACGATCCCCGATTTGCCCGCCCGCAGGCTGGCCTCCACCTCGGCAGCGTTGTTGCCGATGGACGATACAATCCCGATCCCAGTGATAACGACACGGCGCATAAGGGTCTCCCTTGGTGTTTTACCCTGTTTAGGGGCTTGGGGGGCGGGGGGCAAGGGGGATGGCCCCGTTCGAGCATGTCGCCAGTTTGGGCGGATCAGAAAACGCACTGCGTTTTCCCGCCCACAGAGGACAATGTGCCGCTAAATTCTCGCCGCACTCCAGCCAGAGGCCAGCGCGCGCCACGGGCTTGTGCGAAGCGCACGCGCCGAAAAAAATGGGGGGCGTGGCGTGCGCTGGCCGGTGGCGTTGGGCCACCGGCTGGAGTGCGGAAAGGGCGGCGCGTGGCAAAGGCAATGGCCTTTGCCAAAGCTTTCTTAGCTTTCCGACAAAGCCACCTTCATATCCTTCACAATATAAATCACTTCCCCATCCGCCTCGACAATCCCGTCCGCCACGCCCATCGTCAGGCGGCGGGTGGTCAGGGCCTTGGTAAAATCTACCTTATAGGTCAGCATCTTGCGGTCTGGCCGCACCATGCCTGTCAGCTTTACCTCGCCCACGCCCAGCGCGTATCCGCGCCCTTGCCAGCCGCGCCAGCCAAGGTTGAACCCCGTCAACTGCCACAGCCCATCAAGGCCAAGGCAGCCGGGCATAATCGGGTTGCCGGGAAAGTGGCACTCGAAAAACCACAGATCGGGGGTGATGTCGAATTCGGCCACCACATGGCCCTTGCCATGCAAACCGCCGTCTTCCGAAATGTCGGTGATGCGGTCCATCATCAGCATCGGCGGGGCGGGCAGTTGCGCATTGCCTGGCCCAAACAATTCGCCGCGCGCGCATTTCAGCAAATCTTCTTTGCCAAATGAATTTGGAAACCCTGCCATGTCCCGTCCCCCCGAAGGTATGATTTTCGCCATCTAACACCGCGCTTTGCGCGCGCGCAAGGCCAGCCCGTGCCTCCCAGCGCGCGCGCCTTGCCCTAAGGCACAAGCGCGGCTATATTGGCCCTATGACACAGGCGTTTCATCATAGCACATCTTGGCTGGCCAAGGGCGGTTTGCGCCCCACGCGGCAGCGCCTTGCGCTGGCGCAGCTTTTGGTAGGCGACGGGCATAACCGCCATGTCACCGCCGAATGGCTGTTTGCCGCGGCGGCGGGTGCGGGCGAAAAGGTATCACTGGCCACAGTTTACAACACCCTGCGCGCGTTTTGCGATGCGGGGCTGCTGAATGAAATTGTGGTCGATGGCGCGCGCAGTTATTTTGACACGCGCATGGATGATCACCCGCATTTCTATTGGGAAGACGGCGCAAAGCTGACCGATGCACCCGCCGAGGCGCTGGAAATTTCCCGCCTGCCCGATGCCCCTGCGGGGATGGAAGTGTCGCGCGTGGACGTGGTGATCCGCCTGCGCAAAGCGGGCGTGTAACGTAGCAACCTTAAGGGAGCGCGCGATGTCTTGGATCGAAAAACTGGCCGAACGCCGTATGCAGGCCGCCCTTGCCAAGGGCGAGCTTTCACACCTTGAGGGAGAGGGCAAACCCCTGCCCGACCGCACGGGCGATGCCTTTGTCTCGGCGGGCGAGGCGGTGGCCTTTTGCATAATGGCCGAAGCGGGCGTGATCCCCGAAGAAATTCGCCTGAAAAAAGAATGCGATGCAGCCCTGCTGGCGATGGAGGCGATCACCGACCCTGCGGCCCGCCTTGCGGCGCACAAGAAACTGGCCGA
>CAMAWZ010000206.1 GCA_945861995.1 Pseudorhodobacter antarcticus | reverse complement strand
CACGTCGGCTGCCTATTTCACGCGGGCGTTTCAGAACCAGACAGGCATTTCGCCCAGTACCTTCCGTAAGGCGGGTTAATCGCGGCACTTAATGGCCGTTTTGCCTGCCCAAAACGCGCGCACTGGGCGAATATTGCCCCGCGTCTGAAAGCAGTTTCAGGCGCGGGGCAAACTTGGTCAAAATATCGCATTTAGCCCGCCCTGCGCTGCGAAAACAGGGGTGGACGTAAGGCCGATAATCGTGCCGTATGTAACAGTGAAGCGCAGCCAAATCACTATGCCGCGCGCGAAAAGCCATGCGCAGACCATCCGCCACTTGCACCGCGATGTTAGACACATGGCTTTGCCCCGTTCGGCGCGACATGATGGTGGTATCGGGCACACACCCTTTCAAACTGTCGGGCACAACGCCCTGCGTCCACGTCGATAATCAACGAACAAACGCGGCCAGATGGCCGCAATCAAAGAAGCGCCCGCAGATGTGTAAGTGCCTCGCAATCTGCGGCGGTATTTCAACCATCCTGATCACCACTATACCTTTTTGTCGCAATTTAATGAAAATGCGGCGCATTCGTGGCAACTTTTGCGCGGTTACGCCGCTTCATTGCGTTTGGGGGGACAACCAATGACCATTCGCACTGACTTTCCGCATAAGGTGTCTGAGACGCCAGATATGGGCATTGTCCTATCGGACGGCTGCCGTCTGTCGGCACGGGTTTGGATGCCCGAAGATGCCGCCACCCATCCCGTTCCCGTGATTTTGGAATATATTCCTTACCGCAAACGCGATGGAACCTTGCCGCGCGATGAGACGATGCACCCTTATTTCGCAGGCCACGGCTATGCGGCGGTGCGGGTCGATATGCGCGGCTGTGGTGATAGCGAAGGGCTGATGCTGGACGAATACACCGAGCAGGAACTGCAAGATGCTGAAGAGGTGATCGCATGGCTTGCAGCCCAAACATGGTGCAGCGGCCATGTCGGGATGATGGGCAAAAGCTGGGGCGGCTTTAACTGCCTGCAAACAGCCTTTCGCCAGCCGCCTGCGCTAAAGGCCGTGGTTGCCGTCTGCGCGACGACCGACCGATTTACCGATGATATTCATTTTAAGGGCGGCTGTCTTTTGGGCGAGAATTTTGGCTGGGGCGCGCTGATGCTGTCGTTTTCCAGCCGCCCAGCCGATCCCGCTTTGCGGCCCAACTGGCGCGAGGATTGGTTGGCCAGACTGGATGCCGAGCCGTGGCTTGCGCCGCGTTGGGCGGGCCATCAATCGCGCAGCGCCTATTGGAAGCACGGCTCAGTGTGCGAAGATTATGCCCGCATGACTATTCCCGTGCAAATCTGGGGCGGCTGGGCGGATAATTACATGAACACAGTCGCCACTTTGGTGGCCAATGTACCTGCGCCCGTCAAGGGAATCGTCGGCCCTTGGGTGCATCAATATCCCCATACCGCCGTGCTTGCCCCCCGCGTTGGGTTTTTGCAAGAGGCCCTGCGCTGGTGGGATCGCTGGCTTAAAGGCGCCCCAAGCGGGGTAGAAGATGATCCAGCCTATCGCATTTACCGCTTGCAAAGCGAACCCCCGAACGCCAGCGCCCCCCAGCGCAGCGGCCAATGGATAGCCGAGCCTGTCTGGCCCAGCCCCAATGTTTCGATGCAAAGGTGGTTTTTGGGCCACGACGGCGCAGAACAGCCGCAAAAGCGGGCGGGATATTTGGGCCAAAGTGACAGCGCGATCCAGATCCAGATTGCGACGCCGCAGCATCTTGGGATGCATACGGGCGAATTTTTCCCCATGGGGCTGAATGCGGAAATGCCGGGCGATCAGGCCAGTGATGATGCTTTGTCTGTGTGTTTTGACGGGCCTGTGCAAGAAACTCACCTTGATCTGGTGGGTGCGGCGCGGCTGTCGCTGCACCTGATCTCTGATGCGCCACTGGGATTTGTGGTGGCGCGGCTGTGCGATGTGGGGCCGGATGGTGCCTCGGTGCGAATTGCGCATGGGATGTTAAACCTGTGCCACCGCGACAGCATGGAGGCGCCCACACCGCTGGTGCCAGGACAAAGTGTTAACGTGGCCTTTGACATTGACCACATGGCCTATCGCTTGGCACCGGGCCACCACCTGAGGCTGGCCTTGTCTAACAGCTATTGGCCTTTTGTCTGGCCCTCTCCCAATGCGGGACATCTGACGCTGTTGAGCGGCCATTTGGATCTGCCCCTGCATCAAGGCCAGACGCAGGGTTGGACACCGCCGCCCGCCGAAACGTCCGCCCCTTGGCAGCACAAGGTGCTGCGCCAAGGAGCCAGCACGCGTAAGATTGAAACCGACCTAATTAGCGGCAAGATTTCCTTGGTGATCTCTGACGATTTAGGGGATGACGAAAACGCGGCGCATGGGTTGCAGACGGGCTCTACGATGAGCGAGCTGTGGGAAATCCATCCCGACGATCCTTTGTCCGCCCGCGCCGTTCACACATGGGAACAGCGCCTCTCACGCGGAGATTGGCGCGTGCGCACCGAAGCATGGGCCGAGATGACCGCAAGCCCCAGCCATCTGCAGCTAAAGGCGCGGCTGCGGGCCTTTGAAGGTGATGAATTGGTGTTTGATCGCAGCTATGAAGAAGATGTAGAGCGCCAGTTCGTCTAGGCGCCCCCAAGCAGACATACGATCGGCGCGCAGAAGCTGGCGTTTTTTGGGGAGGCGATTTAGGAGGGCGTGTTAGTGCGCCAAAGCTGCGATTGCGGCCTGCGCTTGCACTGTCATGCTTGCAAGCGGCCAATCTTGACAACGTGCATCAGCCCATAGGGTGTGCAGATCACAAGCCTATACCTACTGCGCCTTTCATCGCCGATCCCGCCAGTCGCCCTGTATCTTTCGCAATAGCTTTTGGTGGGTAAATAATTGATTTAAAATAAAGAATTTTTGGAATGAGTTTGCGTTTGGGTCTATTGATCATGCAAAATCAGAAGTGATCCATCAGCCAACACTATGATGCAGCAATCTAGGCTCGCCTCGCGGCTAAATTGCGCTTTGCAATGGGGCACTTGGGGGTGGGTGCCGCCCCGCCGCCCAGCAAAGCCCAGCCAACCAAGAGCGGCAAATTTTTCTGGCCCCGTCGGATTCTTTTCTTGACCTGTCGGAAACAAACTGAGACTTCTTGTCCAAGGATCGTTTAATCACGAATGTGACATAGCAGTCTTTGATAACCACAAACCAAAAGGGAGAGTTTGGTCAAATGGAAGATTTTGCAAAAAAACTAAAAGAGGCAGAGCGTTTGGCCGGACGGTCAAGCGTATCGCGCCGTGACTTCATGCAGCTTGCGATGATGACGGGTATTTCCGTCGCAGCAGCGGGCGCCATGTTCTCAAAAGCAGAAGCAGCTGAAACCCCGAAAAAAGGCGGCACGTTCCGCATGGGCATGGAAGGCGGCTCGGCAACAGACAGCCTTGACCCACGCACCTATGCAGACAGCGTGATGATCGCAGCATCGCTGGCCGTTTATAACGGCATGATCGAATTTGATAATGCGGGCAACCCAACCGGCGAATTGCTGGAAAGCTGGGAAGCCAAGCCCGGTGCGATTGAATGGATTTTCAACGTACGCCAAGGGGTTACCTTCTCGAACGGCAAAGCTTTGGATGCCGAAGATATTCTCTATTCGATCGCTATTCACCGCGGCGACGACGCCTCCTCGCCTGCCAAGGGCATTTTGGAGCAGATCGCGGATATCAAAGCAGTTTCGCCAAGCCAAATCGCCATCACCCTGTCCAGCGGCAATGCTGACTTCCCAGTGATTTTGGGCGATTATCACCTTGTTGTGGTGCCAAATGGCTTTACCGATTGGCAAAACCCAATTGGCACGGGCGGCTATGTGCTGGAAAGCTTCGAGCCAGGCGTGCGTCTTGTGTTCCAAAACCGTGGCGAATACTGGAAAGAGGGCCGTGCCAACTTTGACACAGTCGAGCTTTTGAACATTCAAGACGTGGCAGCGCGTACTGCAGCCCTGCAATCGGGTCAAATTGACGCCGCAAACCGCTTGGATGCGCGCACCGTCGATCTGATGATGGGCAACGCAGATCTGAACATTGTGCGCACCAAAGGCACAGGCAACCGTTTCTGCTTCGTCTCGCGCGTCACACAGCCTGGCTTTGACAACAAAGACCTGCGCCTTGCTCTGAAGTGGGGCATCGACCGCGAAAAGATCATCGATTCGGTCTATTCGGGCTATGCCGTTCCAGGCAACGACCACACGCTGGACAGCTTTAACCCCTACTACAACACCGATATGCCTCAGCGTACTTATGACGCGGACAAAGCGGCCTATCACTTCAAGAAATCTGGCCTCAGCGGTCCGATCACCTTGAAAGCCTCCGAAGGCGCATGGGGTTCGGCGGTGGATTGCGCGCAGCTTTACCAAGAATCCATGGCAAAAGCAGGCATCACATTGAATGTGGAAAAAGTGTCGGCTGATGGATATTGGGACAATGTTTGGCTGAAAGAGCCATTCTGCGCCGTGTACTGGGGCCGCCGCCTGTCGGCTGACCAGACCTTTACCCAAGTCTACGGTTCGGGTTCCGATTGGAACGATTCCGATTGGCGCGTGCCAGAATTCGACAAAATCGTCGAAGCAGCGCGTG
>CAMAWZ010000205.1 GCA_945861995.1 Pseudorhodobacter antarcticus | reverse complement strand
GCCAAGACGGCGCGCGGATTGCTAGATTTTGACGATTTAATCAGCCGCGCGATCTATTTGCTTACGGATCGGTCGGTTGCCGCTTGGGTTTTGTTCCGTCTTGATGGCGGAAGAGATCATATTCTGGTGGACGAGGCGCAAGATACCAGCCCACGGCAATGGCAGGTGATCGAACTTTTGGCCGCCGAATTTACTTCGGGACAGGGCGCGCAAACACGGCCCCGCACGCTGTTTGTTGTCGGCGACAAAAAGCAATCGATCTATTCTTTTCAGGGTGCAGATACAGCGGTTTTTGATGAAAAACAGCGCTTGTTTAAGGAAAAGTTCGACGCGGTCGGCCTGCCCCTGATCCCTGCCGAATTGCAGTATTCCTTCCGATCCTCGCCTGCCGTTTTGCAGGTGGTCGATAACATTTTTCATACCCGCTATCCCGCTGCGATGGGCCCAATTGTGCAGCATTTGGCACATCACAGCGACATGGCGGGCCGTGTTGATTTATGGCCTGTGATTGAAGATGTCGACAAACCAGACCCGATTGACCCCACCGATATCACCCCCCGCGTGGCCAGCGCTTCGGCCCAGTGGGAGCTGGCGCAAAAGGTGGCCGAAGCCATCCGCGCCATTTTGTCCAAGGGCACGATTATCCCCACCAAATCGGGCATACGTGCTGCCCGAGCGGGGGATGTTTTGGTGCTGGTGCAGCGGCGCAGCGCGATTTTTCATCACATCATCCGCGCCTGCAAAAAGCTGGATTTGCCAATTGCAGGGGCAGACCGTTTGCGCCTTGGCGGCGAAATGGCGGTGCGGGATTTAACCGCTTTGCTGGCGTTTTTGGCCACGCCCGAAGATGATTTATCGCTGGCGGCGGCACTACGCTCGCCACTTTTGGGCCTGTCAGAGGCGCAGTTGTTTGATTTGGCGTCAGGCCCGCGCGGCTATTTGTGGGAAAAGCTGCGCGGCAGTGACCATGCCCAAATTCTGGAAATTCTGACAGATTTGCGCAACCAATCCGATTATCTGCGACCCTATGATGTGCTGGAACGTCTGCTAACCCGCCATGATGGCCGCCGCCGCCTGATTGCGCGGCTGGGCGCCGAGGCACAGGAAGGCATTGACGAATTGCTATCGCAGGCGCTGGCGTTTGAAGTGGGGCAGATCCCCTCGCTGACAGGGTTTTTGCTGTGGCTTGAAGGCGACGATGTAACCATCAAACGGCAGATGGATACGGCGGGCGATCAGATACGCGTGATGACCGTGCATGGCGCTAAGGGGCTGGAAGCGCCGATTGTGATTTTGCCCGATTGCGCCGATCGTCAACCGCGCGAGAGGGGCGAGATTATCCCCCTTGCAGGCGGCCTTGCATGGCGCACCAATGCCGATGACAGCCCCGCGCAGATTGCTGATGCCACCGCACGCAACGCGCAGGCCAGCGAAGACGAACGCCTGCGCCTGTTGTATGTGGCGCTGACGCGGGCACAATCTTGGTTGATTGTGGCTGCGGCGGGCAAGGTGAGCAAACCAGAAACTTGGCACAATTTGGTGCGCCAAGGGATGGAGGCTGCGGGCAGCACCGCCATTTCTGGCGGCGTCGTGCGGCACGAATATGGCCAATGGCCGCAGGCGGGCGCGGCCCAAATTGATGCGGCAGACGCGCCCGCCATTCTGCCCGATTGGGCGCAAACCAAGACGGCCCCAATGGCTCGCGAAGCCCTGCCTTTTGCTCCGTCGCGCCTAACTGGGGCAAAAACCGTAATCGGCGATACGCAGGGCGATCCTGATGCGTTAGACTATGGCAGTGCCGTGCATCTGATGCTGGAACATTTACCAGACCTGCCGCAAACGGATTGGCCAAGTATTGCCGCGCGGCTTTGCCCAGATACTGCGGCCTATGCCGAAGCGCTGTCTGTTCTAAACGCCCCGCATTTGGCCAATGTGTTTGCCCAAGGCCTGCCCGAAGTCACCCTGACCGCCCCGATGGACAAGGGCCAAATGCTGGGGGTCATCGACCGCTTGATTGTTACGGAAAACCGCGTGCTTGCGATAGATTTCAAAACCAACAGCGTTGTGCCCGCCAGCGCTGCCGATGTGCCGATGGGTCTTTTGGCGCAAATGGGCGCCTATCTTGGGTCGTTGCAACAGATCTACCCAAACCATCGCATTGAAATCGCTGTACTTTGGACAAAAAACGCAACCTTGATGCCGCTGGATCACGATATGATGAAGCAGGCATTTGCCCGTGCCAGCATATCTTGACCATTCCATCTAACCTGCTTAGCTAAGTGGTCTGATCAGTTAGGAGTCCCGCTATGGGTGCCAATACCGTTGCCGTCACCGATGCCAGTTTTGATGCCGAAGTGCGGCAGTCTGCCATACCCGTTGTAGTGGATTTTTGGGCAGAATGGTGCGGCCCCTGCCGCCTCATTGGGCCAATTTTGGAAGAATTGGCAGGCCAATACGCTGGCCGCGTGAAAATTGTCAAAGTCAATGTGGATGATAATCCTGACAGCCCCGCCGCTTTGGGTGTGCGCGGAATTCCTGCGCTGTTTTTGTTTAAGGACGGTCAGGTTGTATCGAACAAAGTCGGCGCAGCGCCAAAGGCTGCACTGGAAACGTGGATTGCATCGGCGCTGTAATCGATGTGGTTTAGGATGAAAGGCGCGCCTCGTTGCGCGCCTTTTTTTGTTGCACAGATCGGGCTTTTCAGTTGGACGGCAAAGCCCTAGCCTTCCCGCCACTCCTAATGGACTTGTCATGAAAAAGCCCCGCCCCCACGCCTTTCGCGATTCTGCGCAAGATATCAAAACCACGCGTAATATTCCCGATACGCCCCAAACCCGCGCGCCCAGTTATCGGCTGGCCTTTGCCGACCAAGAGTTCCTGACCCGCGAAGAATTGCGCCCCGTGCGCCTGCAATTAGAACTGCTGAAACCCGAGATGATTTTGGACGAGTTGGGCATTAAATCCACCATCGTTCTGTTTGGCGGCGCGCGCATTCCTGCCACCGCCGCTGACGCGAAAACGCCGGAAATGGCGGCCCTTGTGCCGTTTTATGATGAGGCGCGGCGATTTGCCCACACAATGACCCTGCGCTGTATTGAAAATGGCGGATCGCATGGCGTGATCTGCACGGGCGGCGGGCCGGGTGTAATGGAGGCCGGCAACCGCGGCGCGGCCGAGGCGGGAGGCATGTCGCTGGGGCTGAACATTGTGTTGCCGCATGAACAGGCCCCAAACCAATACGTCACGCCCGAACTTTCGTTCAACTTCCACTACTTCGCTATTCGCAAGATGCATTTTCTGATGCGCGCGCAGGCGATTTGCATTTTTCCGGGTGGCTTTGGCACGTTGGATGAAATGTTCGAAGGGCTAACTCTGATCCAAACGCGGCGGATGCGGCGGGTGCCGTTTATTCTGTTTGGGCGCGATTGGTGGCAGCGCATTGTCAACTGGCAGGCGCTGGCCGACGCAGGCGTCATTGCGCCCGCTGATTTGGATTTGTTTGTTATGGTAGACACCGCCGAACAGGCGATTGCGGCAATCGATGCTTGGCCCGCGCAAAAAGGATAGACCATGACGAAACCCACCATCTTTAGCTCGATCTTGATGGCGGGCTGCGCGATTTTGATGATCAGTTTCGCAATTCGCGCCAGTTTTGGCATGTTTCAAATTCCGATTGCCAGCGAATTTGGCTGGATGCGGGCAGATTTTTCGCTGGCGATTGCGGTGCAAAACTTGGCTTGGGGCATTGGCCAGCCAATTTTTGGGGCGCTGGCCGAACGCTTTGGTGACCGCCGCGCTATTATTTTGGGCGCGCTTTTGTATGCGGCGGGGCTGCTGTTGTCATCGCTGGCGGTCACCCCTGGCCAGCATCAGATGCTGGGAATTCTGGTTGGCTTTGGCATTGCGGGCACGGGCTTTGGCGTGATTTTGGCCATTGTTGGCCGCGCCGCGGCCCCCGAATCCCGCAGTTTGGTGCTGGGCATTGCCACGGCGGCAGGGTCTGCGGGGCAAGTCTTTGGCGCGCCCTTGGCCGAAGCTTTGCTGCGGGTTTATCCTTGGCAGGGCGTGTTTGTTATTTTTGCGGGCCTGATTCTGGCCACGCTGTTTGCCTTGCCGTTTTTGCGCAGCCCCAAAATTGCCACCCGCACCGAACTGGAAGAAAGCCTTGGCACGGTTCTGATCCGCGCTTTCAAAGACCCCAGCTATAGCATGATCTTTCTTGGCTTCTTTTCCTGCGGCTATCAGCTTGCTTTTATTACTGCGCATTTCCCTGCCTTTGTTACCGAACGCTGCGGGCCGATTGACCCATCATCACTGCTGGCAGGCATTGGCATTACCACCACATCGGCGCTGGGGGCTGCGGCCATCAGCGTGATTGGGCTGGCCAATATTGGCGGTAGTATATTGGCGGGGTATTTGGGCAAATATTACCCCAAAAAATACCTGCTGGCGGGCATCTATCTGGCCCGCACCATCACCGCTGCGGCGTTTATCCTTACGCCGATGACCCCCGCCACTGTTCTGATCTTTAGCCTTGTGATGGGCTCGCTTTGGCTGGCCACTGTGCCGCTGACATCGGGGCTGATCGCGCATATCTACGGGCTGCGCTATATGGGCACGCTGTATGGGTTGGTGTTTTTTTCGCACCAATTGGGCAGTTTTTTAGGCGTTTGGC
>CAMAWZ010000204.1 GCA_945861995.1 Pseudorhodobacter antarcticus | reverse complement strand
GCGGTCTGTTTGCTGCCCGAGATTTTGATTTCGGAATTCTCGATCCCGTTCTATTTTGGCGGCACGTCAGTTCTGATTGTGGTGTCAGTCACTATGGATACAATTCAACAAATTCAGTCCCATCTGTTGGCCCATCAGTACGAAGGGCTGATCGAAAAGTCGCAGTTGCGCGGTAAAAAGCGTCCCGCAACAGCAAAACCTCCAGCCCGTCGTTGAGGTGCGAATGACCAATATCATCCTACTTGGCCCCCCTGGCGCGGGCAAAGGCACACAAGCAAAGCGTTTGGTAGACGAACGCGCGATGGTGCAACTGTCAACGGGCGATATGCTGCGCGAGGCGAAGACCAGCGGCACGGAAATGGGCAACCGTGTTGCCGCCGTGATGGAACGGGGCGAATTGGTTACCGATGAGATTGTGATTGGCCTAATCCGCGAAAAGCTGACCAGCGGCGGTGCTGCTGGCGGCTACATTTTTGACGGCTTCCCCCGCACGTTGAAACAAGCCGACGCGCTGGGTGATCTGATGCAGGAACTTGGCCAAAAAATCGACTTTGTGATCGAATTGCAGGTCAAGGATGAGGTTCTAGTAGACCGAATCGTTGGCCGCGCCGAAGAGGCACGCCTTGCAGGCCAACCCGTACGCGCAGATGACAACGCCGACAGCCTAAAGACGCGTCTGATGGCCTATTACAAGCAAACCTCGCCGCTGATTGGTTATTATTATGCCAAGGGCGGGCTTTTGGCGGTGGATGGCCTGAACGATATGGATACCGTGGCGGCTGATATCGCCAAGATTATGGATCCAAGATAGAATCTGCCAAATCTCCCTGCTCTCACCCTTGACGGGTGGGACAAAAGCCCTTAAGGCACGGCATCCCGAAATGGAATCGCCGCAAGGGATTCAATTATTTCGGGCCTCCCATTATTGGGAAAACCTTGATGGCATGAAGATGAAATCGGGGTGTCGTGTGCGGGGGCGCAGCCCTTGCATGTTGTGAAAAAAGGTTCTGGCACTACGGAACCGCAACCAAAAAGGAACACGTCTTGGCACGTATTGCTGGCGTTAACATCCCGACGAACAAACGGGTGCCTATCGCGCTGACCTATATCACTGGGATCGGCCCATTTGTTGCAGAGCAAATCTGCGAATCTGTGAAAATCGACCGCGCCCGCCGCGTGAACCAGCTGTCTGATGCTGAAGTGCTGGCGATTCGCGAATATATCGACGCCAACCTAACGGTTGAGGGCGATTTGCGCCGCGAAATCTCGATGAACATCAAGCGTTTGATGGATCTTGGGTGCTATCGCGGCCTGCGTCACCGCAAAGGTCTGCCTGTGCGCGGTCAACGCACGCACACCAACGCTCGCACCCGCAAGGGCCCCGCAAAAGCCATCGCTGGCAAGAAGAAATAAGGGGAGCGAGATATGGCACGCGATACAAAATCGACCCGCACCAAGAAAAAAGAACGCAAAAACATCGCCGCTGGCGTGGTTCACGTGAATTCTTCGTTCAACAACACCAAAATTCTGATCTCGGACGTTCAGGGCAATGCTATTTCGTGGTCGTCTTCGGGAACCATGGGCTTTAAGGGTTCGCGCAAGTCGACCCCTTACGCCGCGCAAATGGCCGCCGAGGATGCTGCCCGCAAGGCACAAGAACACGGCATGAAAACCGTGGAAGTCGAAGTGCAGGGCCCAGGTTCGGGCCGCGAATCGGCACTGCGCGCGCTGGCGGCTGTTGGCCTGAACGTCACTTCGATCCGTGACGTGACCCCATTGGCACATAACGGCTGCCGCCCACCAAAGCGCCGCCGCGTCTAACATCTTAACTATTGTCGGGCTGCGTGGTTCCGCGCGGCCCGATTTCGTCATTTTGACCCTCGGGAGTTTCCTGCTTACGGGACATCGGCAGGCGACAAGTATGGAGGCGGAAGCATGATCCACAAAAATTGGCTAGAACTGATCAAACCATCGCAACTGGCTGTTAAGGCGGGCGCTGATGCGCAGCGCACGGCAACGTTGGTCGCCGAACCGCTGGAACGCGGCTTTGGTCTGACATTGGGCAACGCGCTGCGCCGCGTTTTGCTGTCGTCCTTGCAAGGCGGGGCGATCACCTCGGTGCAAATCGACAACGTATTGCACGAATTTTCATCCGTTGCAGGCGTGCGCGAAGATGTCACGGACATCGTTCTAAACCTAAAGGGCGTCGCCCTGCGCATGAGCGTTGAAGGGCCAAAGCGGCTGTCCATCTCGGCCAAAGGGCCGGGCGTTGTGACCGCTGGCGATATTTCGGAATCTAATGGCATCGACGTGTTGAACAAAGATCACGTGATCTGCCACTTGGATGACGGCGCGGATGTGTTCATGGAACTGACGGTGAACACCGGCAAGGGCTATGTGTCGGCCGATAAGAATAAACCAGAAGATGCGCCGATTGGCCTGATTCCAATCGATGCGGTCTTCTCGCCCGTGAAAAAAGTGTCCTACGAAGTCACCCCCACCCGCGAGGGGCAGGTGCTGGATTATGACAAGCTGACGATGAAAATCGAAACCAACGGCGCGCTGACTCCAGAAGATGCGGTGGCCTATGCCGCGCGCATTTTGCAAGATCAGTTGGGCGTGTTTGTGAACTTTGACGAGCCTGAATCGGCTGGCAAAGGCATGGAAGACGCTGGGCTGGAATTCAACCCGCTGCTGCTGAAGAAGGTCGACGAGTTGGAATTGTCTGTGCGTTCGGCAAACTGCCTGAAGAACGACAATATCGTCTACATCGGCGATCTGATCCAAAAGACCGAAGCAGAAATGCTGCGCACGCCGAACTTTGGCCGCAAATCTTTGAACGAAATCAAAGAAGTGCTGTCGGGGATGGGTCTGCATCTGGGCATGGAAGTGGAAGAGTGGCCACCAGAAAACATCGAAGATCTGGCCAAGCGCTTCGAAGACCAATTCTAAGAATAGGGCTGCGGGGAAAGCCGCAGCCTTTGTGAACATGCCCGCAATGGCGGGGAACAACTGGGCCTAAAGCCCCAAGGTGAGCAGGCCATTCGAGGCGCTGCCGGACAAAGTAGAAACACGCTGAGGAGACTATCATGCGTCACGCTCGCGGCTATCGCCGCCTAAACCGCACTCACGAACACCGCAAGGCGCTGTTTGCCAACATGGCAGGCTCGCTCATTGAACACGAACAAATCAAGACCACGCTGCCAAAGGCCAAAGAACTGCGCCCGATCATCGAAAAGCTGATCACGCTGGCCAAGCGCGGCGATTTGCACGCGCGCCGTCAGGCCCATGCGCAGCTGAAGCAAGACATTCACACCGCGCGCCTGTTTGAAATTCTGGGCCCCCGCTACAAAGACCGCCAAGGCGGCTATGTGCGTGTGCTGAAGGCGGGCTTCCGCTTTGGCGATATGGCCCCAATGGCGATCATCGAATTTGTTGACCGCGACCCGAATGCAAAAGGCGCGGCAGACCATGCCCGCACCGCTGCTGGCGACGAATAAGGGAAACAAGATTTTTGCAAAAAGGCCCGCCCCTGTGGTGGGCCTTTTTCTTTTGCCCAATCGCGCGTAACCTCTGCATATGGCCGATCTTTTTGACAGCGCACTGCCTACACCCCCAACGGGCCACCGTCCGCTGGCAGACCGCCTGCGCCCCAAAACACTGGGCGAGGTGATAGGGCAGGGCCATGTCCTTGGCCCGAGTGGCCCGCTTGGCGCGATGATTGCGGCGCGCAGTCTGTCCTCTGTTATCCTGTGGGGCCCGCCAGGCGTGGGCAAAACCACCATCGCGCGGCTGCTGGCCGATGCCACCGATCTGGCCTTTGTGCAAATCTCGGCCATTTTCACAGGCGTGCCCGATCTGCGCAAAGTGTTCGAATCCGCGCGCATTCGCCGCCAAAACGGCAGTGGCGATAAAGCGCGGGGAACGCTGCTGTTCGTCGACGAAATCCACCGCTTTAACAAAGCGCAGCAAGACGGCTTTCTGCCCTATATGGAAGATGGCACCATCTTGCTCGTCGGGGCCACCACCGAAAACCCCAGTTTCGAATTGAACGCCGCGCTTCTCTCGCGGGCGCAGGTCATCGTGCTGGAACGCCTGACGCTGACCGATCTTGAACTGCTGACCCAGCGCGCCGAACGCGAACTGGGTCGCGCCCTGCCGCTGAATGGCGCGGCGCGCGAGGTGCTGATCGATATGGCCGATGGCGATGGCCGTGCGCTGCTGAACCTGATCGAACAGGTTGCCGCGTGGAAGTTAGACAAACCGCTCGGCCGCGAAGACCTGTCCACCCGTCTGATGCGCCGCGCCAGCAAATACGATAAATCTGGCGAAGAACATTACAACCTTATCTCCGCGCTGCACAAATCGGTGCGCGGGTCTGACCCAGATGCCGCGCTTTACTGGTTTGCGCGAATGCTCGAAGGCGGCGAAGACCCCCGCTTTCTGGCCCGCCGCATCACCCGCATGGCGGTTGAAGATATCGGCCTTGCCGACCCGCAGGCCCAAACCTATTGCCTTGATGCGTGGAACACGTTTGAGCGTCTGGGATCGCCCGAAGGCGAACTCGCGCTGGCCCAAGCCGTGGTTTACCTTGCCCTCGCCCCTAAATCGAACGCGGTCTACACCGCCTATAAAGCTGCCAGAAATGCGGCGCGGGAAACGGGCAGCCAGCCACCCCCGCTGCACATCCGCAATGCCCCCACCAAGCTGATGAAAGACATCGGTT
>CAMAWZ010000203.1 GCA_945861995.1 Pseudorhodobacter antarcticus | reverse complement strand
GGGTGGGGCAGGCGGGCGATCTGACGGCGCGCGCGCGCGGCCTGATTGATGCGGGCGATGTTGTTTTGGTCAAATCATCCAAGGGCACCAAATGCGCGCTGATTGTTGACGCCCTGCGTAAATTGGGGCAGTCAGCGCCCAGCGATAAGGGAGAGGCATAATGTTCTATTGGCTGGCCGAATTTTCAGATGGCGGCGATTTTTTCAATCTTTTTCGATATATAAGCTTTCGCGCGGGGATGGCTTTTGTCACCGCGCTGGTCTTTGGCTTTGTCTTTGGCCGCCCGCTGATTGATCTGTTGCGGCGCAAGCAGGGCAAGGGCCAACCGATCCGCGAAGATGGGCCAGAGGGCCATTTTTCCAAAGCTGGCACGCCCACGATGGGGGGGCTGCTGATTTTGTCAGCGCTGATGGTGGCGACCTTGCTATGGGCGCGTCTGGACAGCCCCTATGTGTGGATTGTGGTGATGGTGACCCTTGCCTTTGGCCTGATCGGCTTTGCCGATGATTATGCAAAAGTGTCCAAGCAAAACACCAAAGGCGTATCTGGCCGCGTGCGCATGGCGGCGGGGCTGGCGATTGCGCTGATGGCCACTTATGCGGCATCCGCCTTTCATCCCGCTGATCTGTCGTACCAATTGGCTTTGCCGTTGTTCAAAGATGTGCTGGTCAACCTATCGTGGTTTTTCCTGCCGTTCGGCATGGTTGTGATTGTGGGGTCTGCCAATGCGGTGAACCTGACCGACGGGCTGGACGGCCTTGCGATTATGCCTGTGATGATTGCGGCCAGCACGCTGGGCATTATTGCCTATGTTGTTGGCAATGCCAATTTCACCGAATATCTGGGCGTTCATTATGTGCCAGGTACGGGGGAGTTGTTGATTTTCGCTTCGGCCCTTTTTGGCGCAGGCCTTGGGTTTTTGTGGTACAACGCGCCCCCTGCCGCCGTGTTTATGGGCGATACGGGCAGCCTTGCGCTTGGCGGGGCTTTGGGGGCTATTGCCGTGTGCACCAAGCACGAGATTGTTCTGGCGGTTGTCGGCGGTTTGTTTGTGGTCGAAGCGCTTTCAGTGATCATCCAAGTGGCCTATTTCAAACGCACGGGCAAGCGTGTGTTTCTGATGGCCCCGATCCACCACCATTTTGAGAAAAAGGGCTGGGCCGAGCCGCAGATTGTTATTCGGTTTTGGATTATCTCGCTGATCTTGGCGATGATTGGGTTGGCGACTCTGAAGGTGCGGTAACTGTTTTGAGTGATGGCAAAGAAGGGGGCGTCTCGCCCCCTCGTCGCTTTGCTCCTCACCCCCTGAGGATATTTGGAGAGTTAGGAAGCAGGCGGGTTTGGAACTTGTCCTTCGGGCTTTGCGCGCTCACTTTTTTGCACGGTGCTTCACGGATGCGCGCGCGCACGCAGGCGTGATGCCTGTGTGATCGCGGGGCCTGTTAGGGGTGGAGGGCGCGCTGTGCGCAGATCCAACGGAGTGATTCAAATGAAAACCACCAGCTTTGCTGTCGCGGCCTTGGCCCTGATGGCCGCGCCTGCCTTTGCCGATGATATGATGGATATGTCCAAACTGACCTGCGCCGAGTTTGCAGCGATGGACAGCGAAGGCATGATGAAAACCATCGATATGATGCATACAGCCAGCTTTTATGCCGCGGTGGCCATGGATGAGGCCGCGATGAAAACCGCGCGCGCATGTGATAAAGGGCTGCGAGGGCAACCCAGACATGATGGCGATGGATGCCATGATGGCCAAGATGTGACTTCGGCCAAGGGAAAGCAAATGAAAAGGGGGCGCGCTGGGTTTGGGCCAAGCGCGCCTTTTCCTTTGGGGGGGCTGGGGGTATCAATGCCGAAAATAAGGGGGCGCGAATGATACCTGTTCGGGGATATGAGGGGGCGTTTGTTGGGGTGCTGGGGTTGGGGCGGTCGGGCCTTGCCACGGCGCGCGCGCTGACGGCTGGTGGGGCCGACGTGCGTGCATGGGATGATAGTGCCGAGGCACGCAGCAAGGCCGAAGCGGAGGGGATTGCCTGCACGGATTTGGGCAAGGCCGCCGCGCTGGAGGGGTTGGCGGCGCTGATCGTCTCGCCTGGAATTCCACATCTATACCCAGCGCCCAATAAGATCATCGCGGCCGCGATGGCGCTTGGCATTCCTGTGGACAATGACATTGGTCTGTTTTTCGCCAGTTTTGGTGGGGCCGAGTGGGACGAGTTTGACACCCCCCCGCGCGTGGTGTGCGTGACGGGCAGCAATGGCAAATCGACCACCACGGCGCTGATCCATCATATTCTGACTCACGCAGGCCGCCTGGCGCAAATGGCGGGCAATATCGGGACGGCTGTTCTGTCAATCGATCCGCCGCAGGATGGCGAGGTGATTGTGCTGGAACTGTCCAGCTATCAAACCGAACTTGCCCGCGCGCTGACGCCTGATGTGGCGGTTTTTACCAACTTATCGGCGGACCATTTGGACAGGCACGGCGGCATGGGCGGGTATTTCGCGGCCAAGCGGCGGCTGTTGACCGAAGGCGGGCCTGATCGTGCCGTGATTGGCGTGGACGAGGGCGAAGGCGTATTTTTGGCCAACCAACTGGCCACTGGCGCGCAGGATGACCGTGTGATCCGCATCTCTTCTGGGCAAAAGCTGGATGGGTTTGCCTGGGCGGTTTTTGCGCGCAAAGGGTTCTTGGCCGAATGGCGGCGCGGCAAGCAAGTAGCCTCGATTGATTTGCGCGCGATCAAGTGCCTTCCGGGCGCGCATAACCACCAAAACGCGTGCGCCGCCTATGCGGCCACCCGCGCGCTGGGATTGGCCCCGCGCGACATTGAGGCGGCGCTGCACAATTTCGCAGGCCTGCCGCACCGCAGCCAGTTGGTGCGCGAGTTGGGCGGCGTGCGGTTTGTGAACGACAGTAAAGCCACGAATGTGGACAGCGCGGCCAAAGCATTGCAGGCCTTTGATCGTATCCGCTGGATTGCGGGCGGGATGGGCAAAGACGGCGGGATTGCCGCCCTTGCGCCGCATTTGGGCGCGGTTGTAAAGGCCTATCTGATCGGCCATTCAGCGCAAGAATTTGCCCTGCAACTGGGCGATACGCCTGTGGAAATTTGCTAGACAATGGAGCGTGCAGTAGCCCGTGCCGCCGCCGAGGCCGAGGCGGGCGAGTTGGTGCTGCTGGCCCCTGCGGCGGCGTCGTTCGATCAGTACCCGAATTTTGAAAAACGCGGCGATGATTTCGCGGCGCAGGTGGCGGGGTTGGAGGGCGTTTGATGCAGATGGAAAATGGTGCAATGCATTCCATGAAACGGCCGCAAGCCCAAAGAACGGCGTTGCGTTCAGATGTTTGCATGTCATTTGCAATTGGCTGTCACCCAGTGACAAGCGAGGGTGACAGCAAAGCGCGGCGCAAGATTATAGATTTGGAATTATGAGTGGCGCTGGCGATCACAAAATAAAGTCTGACGCCGTGAGATTATGCAGACCAGTCAGACGGATTGCCATTTCGACATATTTGTCACGATCATTGTCGATCCAGACCATTGTGTAATCTTTGGTAGAGCCTTTGTTGTCAAACTTCTCGAATCGCACTTCGCCTTTGGTCGTGCTTTTGAATGCTGCAGTACCGTTCCAGACTGAATAGCCCCTCGTTTGCTAGACGCATTGCTGTTTCAGTTTCTGTTCGAAGGCGATCGGCGACAGCATGCCATCCCTAGCGTGTTTGCGCTGTGGGTTGTAGAAAAACTCGATGCAATCGCATACATCTCGGCGGGCGTCTTCGCGGGTTTTATACTTGCTGCGGCGGATGCGTTCGCGTTTGAGCAGGTTGAAGAGTCTCTTGACGACAGCCCTCGCCATTGGCCTTGAACCAATGGCGGCTTCAATGGCTCGATCCCAACAGTCCCGCGGCGGCTCATGCTTTGCGTCAGATTGTGCTGTTCGCGGAACTCCTTCCACTCATAGCTGGTGACTTGTGAGCCTTGGTCGGAATGTACCTGAACCTTGGTCTTTGGTTTGCGTCGCCAAACGGCCATGAGCAGGGCTTGCAGCGGCAGGGCTGCATGGGTGCGGCCCTGCACCGACCAACCAATGACCCGCCGCGAAAACAGGTTGATCACAACAGCAAGATACAAAAATCCTTCGTGGGTGCGAATCTAGGCGATATCGGTGACCCAAAACTGGTCGGGGGCATCCACGTCGAACGCCCGATTCAGGGTATTGTCCGCCACGACGGCAGGGCTACCACCATAAGATCGGGGTTTTTTTTGCAACCAATCTGGGCTCTTATGCCCGCCAGACGGGGCAAGCGTCACGCCCGGTTGGTCCTGATGTCCTCGCCCATGTCGCACAGATCATCGTGCAGCTTGCGGTATCGGAAGACCTGACCACTTTCCTCCCAAACTGTCTTGATAAGCTTGGTCTGCCGCTGATCCTCCAGCGACCGTTGGGAGAAGGGTTAGCGCAGCCATGCATAAGAGCCGCTCGGATGAACCAGCAGCATCCAGCACATGGCTCTGACTGCAAAGGTCAGCCGATCCTCAGCAAATAAGGCATACCTTACCCGTTGCCCGGCAGAGCACGTTTACATGCGCGAGAGGGGGCATTGCCTGGCGAAGTATGCGGTCGCCTTTTGTAAAATGTCCCGCTCATCTGTGACCCGCAGCAGATCGCGTTTGGGGCGACATATCTGATCAGCCTGAGCATCGACCTCCTTAATCACCTTCGCTGGACGCGTAACC
>CAMAWZ010000202.1 GCA_945861995.1 Pseudorhodobacter antarcticus | reverse complement strand
AGCCATGCTGCTGATGCTGGTCTATCCGATTGGGGTTTTTCTAACGCTTTATACCACTTTCCCCATACTTGACCGCGCCCTCAAGAGGTTTTCTATTGCCAATGCGCGCCTTGGTGGCACGCGTTTTGGGGCTGATTTTCCGCTGAGTGCCTTTTACAAGGCCTTTGCCGTCGCCGCCCTATGGGTGATTGGTGCTTCGATTGGCGGTGTTGCGCTGTTTGGCATCAGCTTTGCAAGCTTTGGCTTGGCGGCACAAAATGCCGAAGCAGACCCAACCCAGATCTTGCGCCTTATCAGCTTGGCGTATGTGCTGTTTTTTGCGGCTATATTGCCGGCGGCGTTTATCTATCAGGCCATGACGCGCAATGTGGTTTATAACAACACCGTTCTAGAAGGCGGGCACCGTCTGGCATCGTCGGTATCTGCGCCGATGCTGCTGTGGATTGCCCTGTCCAATACCGTTGTTGTGATCTGCACGCTTTTCCTGATGCTGCCTTGGGCCCAAGTGCGGCTTGCGCGCTATTTGGCCGCGCATACGGGATACAGCCTTGGTGGGCCGCTGGACGATTTCGTGACGCAGGCACAAACCACGGGCAATTCCGTGGGCGATGCCTATGCCGATTTTGAAGGCATGGGCGCGGGGCTGCCCATGTGATGGCGAATTCGATGGTATATGGTCAAACGCAACATGTGATCCAGGGTGCAGCCTATGGCGCGGGGGCGTCGCGCCGCGTGGATGCGCAGCTGACAGTTACCGCCGAGGGGGCCGAACTGCGCGATGCTGCAGGCACAGTATTGGCGCGCGCTCCGCGCCAAATGTTGCAGTTTGACACGCCCATCGGCACCGCGCCGCGCAAGGTCACATTTCCAGACGGAGCGCTGTTTGAAACCACCGATCATGCGGGATTTGTCGCGGTAACGGGGCAAACACGCGGCGCGGTTCTGCACCAGTACGAGGCATTCGGCCCTCGCCTGATTGGGGTCGCGCTGGCTTGTGTTGTGGCGGCTTGGGCGATTTGGCGCTATGGTCTGGATATTCTGGCAGCCGTTGCCATTGCCGCCACCCCGCCCGCCTTGGTGGCCCAAATGGATCGCGGCACCTTGCAGGCGATTGATACAGTCATTGCCGAGGACAGCACCTTAAGCGCAGCCGATCGTGCCAAAGTCGAGGCAATTTTCACAAAGCTTACCGCAGCCTTGCCCGAAGATGTTCGCGCGGCGCAGGACTTTGCCCTGCTGTTTCGCAATATGCCTGGACTTGGCCCCAACGCCTTTGCCCTGCCTGCGGGCACAATGGTGATGACGGATGATTTTGTGAAAGAATTCCCAGATCCTGATGTGATCGCAGGGGTTTTGGGGCATGAAATGGGCCATGTGGTCGATCAGCATGGGCTGTATCGGCTGTATCGCTCGCTGGGTTCGGCGGTGCTGGTCGCGTTTTTGGCAGGCGATGTTGGGCCAATTCTGGATGATATCGTGCTAGAGGGGAATGTGCTGCTTTCGCTTTCGCACAGCCGCGCGCAGGAACGCGAGGCCGATGAGTTTGGTTTGCGCCTTGCGGCGGCGGCAGGATATGACCCCGCAGGGCTGGCCGTTTTCTTCCAGCGGATTGCTGAAGAATATGGCGCAGATGAGGGGATGGAATGGCGTTCGACCCACCCCCTCAGCCAAGACCGTTTGCAGAAAATAGAAAGCTTTATCAAAACATTGCCGCAAAACCAATGATTTAGCGCAGATCAGTTTAGTGCGACAGCAAGACAGGCATGGTCAGATGGCCCAAAACGCCCTTGGTCGCCCCACCCAAAACAAAATCGCGCAGGCGCGAATGGCCAAATCCACCCATGGCGAGCAGGCCCGCGCCGCGCGCTGTGGCCACATCTTGCAACGTGGCCGACAGCGATGCAGCACCATCTGGCACAGCCACACCCGTTGCATTATACCCGCGCGCCTTTAGCGCGGTTGCCATGGCATCGGCGCGCTCTTGCGCAGGGGTCACCCCCGCACTTGCAGTGCAAAGCACCAGAATTTGCCCATCTTTTGCCAGAAGGGGGAGCGCATCGTTCAGGGCGCGGGCCGCAACGGCGCTGCCGTCCCAAGCGATGGCTATGTGTTTCAAAGGGGCAGGTTTGGCGCCCTTTGGCACCAGCAGGGCTGGCCGGCCCGCGCCAAAGATCACCGCTTCGGCCAATTCACGCATTGTGACGGCATCTTTCTGCCATGGCAGCAATGACAGATCATAGCGGCGCGCCTCGGCAGGGGCGGCTTGCATCAGCGCGCCCATATGGGCGTGATACGCAAACTCGGCCCCAAGCCCCGCGCCCGTGACAACGTCTTGCAGGCGTTTGGCTTCGGTCGCGCAAGCCTTCTTCGCCTCTTCAATCCAACCCGAAAGATCAAAGGCCACATCGCCCATAGGGGAATACGGCTGGGGCAAATCGGCGGCAAAGGCGGCAACATGCAGCCCCAGTCCTATGCCCGCGCCATAGTGCAGTGCATCAAGAATTGCCGCATCACTGACGGCCTCAACATAGGTGGACAGCGGCATATAGGCGATCGGTTTGTGCATAGTCATCTCCTGTAACATCGCCTGCGAAGGTGCAGGTTTAGCGGCAGGATAGGCCAAGGGCGCAGCGCCTACTTTGATGTGCGTCAATATCCGTTACTGCAGCAAAAAGAACGCGGCCCCATAGGATTTAGGAATGGCAGGTCGCGGGCGTTTCATAAAAACACGAAGTTTCAATAGGATATCGCGTTTCATTCATCTTGATTTTGCGGTTTAAGGCGCGCGCAGAAATCAGGTTTTACCAACTCAGCTGCCCAGTGACTGGGGCTGCGCGGTTGCAATGGTAGGCTTAACCGCGTTAGCATCTTTGCCCCAAAAACAGCGATGATCACGCAAAATGCACCCGCCTTTGCGCGAACCACTGCATCTTTGCCTTGTGATGCGCTTTACTCGAAATGGCAGGCGGTTTGATGTGCGCCGGTTTTGGGCACAGGTTTTTGCGCCGTGCAAATCTCGGCTGCTTTTGGGCAGCGCGTGCGGAACACGCAGCCCGACGGCGGCGCAAGCGGCGAAGGCAGATCGCCCAGCAACGGAATGGCCTGCTTGGCTCGCTCGCGCGCGGGGTCGGGGATGGGAACAGATGACAGCAGCGCCTGCGTGTAGGGATGGGCGGGGGCGGCGAATAGATCGTCCTTGCTGGCCTGCTCCATCATGCGGCCCAGATACAGAACCATCACGCGGTCAGAGATATGTTTGACCACCGACAGATCATGCGCAATGAACACCATTGCCAGCCCTAAATCGCGCTGCAACTCCGAAAGTAGGTTGATCACCTGCGCTTGAATTGACACGTCCAGCGCGGACACAGGTTCATCGCAAATCAGCAATTTCGGCTGGCAAATCAGCGCGCGGGCGATGCCAATGCGCTGGCACTGACCGCCTGAAAATTCATGCGGATAGCGGTTGATCTGGTTGGGCAGCAGCCCCACGCGGTCCATCATCAACTGCACGCGGGCGCGCACTTCGGTGGCGGGAAGGTGCGGGTGATGGGTTTTAAGCGGCTCGGCAATGATTTGGCCCACGGTCATGCGCGGGTTCAGGCTGGCCAGCGGGTCTTGGAACACCATCTGAATTTGCGCGCGCAGCGGCTGCATTTGAGATGGGGTCAGGGTAAGAAGGTCGGTCTTCCCTTCCCAAATGGCCTGCCCTGATGCGGGGACAAGCTGAATAATGGCGCGGGCAAGGGTGGATTTGCCACAGCCAGATTCTCCCACAATTCCCAGCGTTTCGCCCGCTTTGATTGAAAAATTCACCCCATTCACCGCATGAAGCAGCGCGGGTTTCGCCCAAGGCAAGGCCCCCTCGCGGCGCAGGGCGAAGGTCACATGCAAATCGCGCACTTCTAGTAGGGCGGTCATGCCATCTCCTGTAGGCTGCGGTGGCAGGCCCGCGCGCGGGCGGGGGCAAATTGGGTCAGCGCGGGCATCGTGCTGGCGCAGGCGGGCAGCGCGACATCGCAGCGCGGCGCAAATGGGCAACCGAGCTGCACCTTGGTCATATTGGGCGGGCTGCCTGCAATGGCGCGCAGCGCGCCGCCCTGCTGATCCAACCTGGGAATGGCCCCCAGCAGCCCGCGCGTATAGGGGTGCGAAGGGGCGGCGAACAGATCATCAACGGGGGACTGTTCCATCACGCGCCCACCATACAGAACAATCACCTCGCGGCAAAAGCCTGCGATCACGCCCAGATCATGGGTGATCAGCACGGTCGCCATGCCAAACTTGCGTTGAAGTTCGGCAAGCAGTTGCATAATTTGCGCCTGCACTGTCACATCCAGTGCGGTTGTGGGTTCGTCCGCGATCAGAAGGTCTGGTTTGCACAAAAGCGCCATCGCAATCATGATCCGTTGGCGCATCCCGCCCGAAAATTCGTGCGGATACAGGCGAATACGCCCCTTGGCATCTGGGATTTTGACCGCATCCAGCATCTGCGCGCTGGCGGCAATGGCGACCTCTTTGCTCATGCCTTTGTGATGTACCAAAACCTCGGCCATTTGATCTGACACCCGCATATAGGGGTTTAGCGCGGTCATTGGGTCTTGGAACACCATCGCGATATGGTTGGCGCGCAGGGCGTTGATGTGCGCCGCAGATGCGCCCAGCACTTCGGCCCCATCAAAGCGCACTGATCCGCGCGCGCGGCCGTTTTTTGCCAGCAGCCCCAGAATGGCACAGGCAAGCTGGCTTT
>CAMAWZ010000201.1 GCA_945861995.1 Pseudorhodobacter antarcticus | reverse complement strand
GCGCCAGTTGTTCGGTGGGTGTTGCGTCTTGCTTTTCGGGGGGGCGCAGAATGGTGAAATGCACCTAATCCACGGAAGGGTCGGATTTGAGCAGGTTGCGCCAGACCCGCTCGCCCGTGTGCGGTTCGCCCGAAACCAGCAGCACACGAAGGCGGTCGCGCACGCCATTGATCTGCACAAGGGCGGTATTGTTGCGCGCGGTCATCTCGCCTACCTGCGCGGGCAGGGACAGCTGCAGCACATTCATCCCCGCATGGGGCAGGGTTAGGGGCAGTTCCAAATCTTCGCCCACGGGCACGGTAAATGTGGCGGGGGCATCGGTATCGACGGCGATGGTAATCTCGGTGGTGGCGGGCGTGCCTGCGGGCGGCGTGCCTTCATCTTCGATGCGCAGGGTGATGCGCATTTCTTCGCCCAAAATGCCAAAGGCGGGGGCGTCTTTGATGATCAGCCGCCTGTCCCAATCGGCGGCATTGCCTGTTTGCAGCAGGTGCAGCGGCGCGGGCATAGCGGCGGCGCGGTCTGCATCATGAATGATGCCATCGGAAATGATAATCGCGCCAGCAATGCGCGCTTGGGGTTCGCGCGCAAGGGCCGCTTTCAGCGCCGCCATGGCCAAACTGCCCTCATCCCCTGCGCTGTCGGTAAAGGGCACTTCGCGCAGTTCGGTGTTGCCAAGGGCTGCGACTTCGGCGCGCAGATTGGCCAGCGCGGCTGCAGTTTGCGCGCCCCGTTCCCCCAGCTTTTGGCTGGTGGTTTGATCGATCAGCGCCAGCACAATATCGCTTTGGGCCGCGCGGTCTTCGGTTTGCAGGGCTGGCCCCGTCAGCGCCGCGCCTATTGCGGCCAATGCGAGCGCGCGCAGCGGCCAACCTGCTAACCTGCGCGCAAGTGCCAGCAGCAGTGCCGCCAGCGCCAGCGCGCCCAGCGCGTAAATCACGCCCCACGGCAGCAGCGGATCAAAGACAATGCTTTCTGTCATTGGCCCAGCCTATCCAGCAGTGCAGGCACGTGCACTTGGTCAGATTTATAGTTGCCCGTCAGCACGTGCATGATCACATTGACCCCAAAGCGGAAGGCGTATTCGCGCTGTTCCTCGCCGGCAAAACCGCGCCCGACGGGCAGAAGATACATGAAATCTTCATCCATCGCCCAAGCGCCCGCCCAATCATTGCTGCCAATGATCACTGGCGTCACGCCATCATTCAGGTTGCGAAACGGCATCCCTTCGGGGGCATCAAGGGTGCTTTGCGGCGCGGCTTCTACCCATACTGGCGCGCCTTCATACCTGCCTGGAAAACTGGAGGTAAGATAAAAGCTGCGGGTTAAAACATGGTCACTGGGCAGGGGTTCCAGGGGCGGAATGTCTAGCCCCGTTGTCAGAAGTTGCAGCATGTCTTGCTGCGGGCCGCTGGGTAAATCACCCGTGCGGGTGTCGAACATAATCATCCCGCCTGTGCGCAGAAAACGGTTTAACTTTTCAACGGCGGCAGGCGATGGCAGCGGCTGGCTGGCGCTGATGGGCCAATACAGAAACGGATAGAAATCAAGATCATCCGTTTCGATATTCACGGCGACGCTTGGTTCGGGTTCGATGCTGGTGCGATAGGTCAGCACATCGGCCAGCCCGCGCAGACCCGCCTGAGCAATGTCATCAACCTGTGCATCGCCCGTAATCACATGGGCCAGCACCACGCCGCGCGTGGCGCGCAGGGCGGCGAAATCGGTTGCGCTGTCTTGGGCATGTGCGGGGGGGGCGGGGGCCAGCAGCAGGGCTGCCAAAACCACCGCAACACCGCCCGTGTCCATGCCGCGCGTAAGCCGCCCGCCTAGGGCAAGTGAGGCGATGATATCCAGCGCCAGTAGCATCAGCGCGCCTGCCAGCAGCGGGCCTTTGCCCTGCGCAGGGGGGGCCTGATCTGCGCCGCGCACCGCCACAGAAGCGGGCCAGTCAAAGGTGGCCAGCGTATCGCCCTTGCCGATAATGTTCAGCGCAACGGACCGCGCGGCCCCCAGATACAGCCCTGCGGGAACTGCGCCGCTGGGGGCGGTTTGCAGGGCGTTCCACAGCGCATCGCCGCCAAGCCCCGCCAGCGCCGAGCCATCGCCCATTTCGGCAAAAGCGCCCGTCAAGCGCTGGGGTTGCCACGGCCCGCCGCCCAGCACCTCGGCCTCGCTTGCGCCGTCGCTGCGGCTGGCCACGGCAAGGCGCTGCAGCATTTGCACAAACAGGCCCGACAGGGGCAGGGTTGACCATTCGGCATTGGCGGTGACGTGAAACAGCACAATCTGCCCCGCGCCCATTTTCTTGCGCGTGACCAGCGGCGTGCCATCGGCCAGCGCGGCCAAGGTTGCCTCGATCAAGGTCGGGTCAGGTTCGGCCAAAACCTGCGCGGATACGGTCACATCTGGGCCAATGGACAGGCCCGCAAAGGGGCTGGTGGCGGTAAAGGGGGCCAGCGTTTTATCCTCGCCCCATGTCATCGCGCCGCCTGTGGCGCGCCCGCCTGCGCGCAGCCGCACAGGCAAAAGTGGGTCTGCGCCGCCGTCAAATTCTGCCGCAAAATCCACCCCCGCAAGGCGCGGCCCTGCAAAGCGCAAAAGCGTGCCGCCAGCGTCTATCCATTCGGCCAGCGCGGCGGCCTCATCCGCGCCAATTTTGGCGACATCGGCCAGAATGATTGTATCTGGCCCTTGGGTGACAGCCTGCGCAATGGAACCTGTCAGAAGGTCAGACGAGGGGGCCAGCGCCTGCGTGAGGTAATGGGTGGGGGACAGCAGTTGCAGCCCTTCGGTATCGGCGGCGGCGCTGATGATCGCCACTTTGCGCCGCGTCAGGGTATCGTCTGTTAGGCTGATCGCCCCTGCGCTGCGCTGGCCCTCTATTTCCAGCCGCGTGATGCGGTTGCGCAGTTCGGGCGGCAGTGACAGGCGGGCGGTGGCGCGGCCTGCGCCGCTGGCGAAACTTGCAGGGGTGCGGGCCAGTTCAGCCTCGCTGCCATCGGGGGCGGTGCCAATGGCCAAAAGGATGATGTCTTGCGCAGCGGCGCTGGGCTGGCGCAGGGCGGTCAAAATGATTTGCCCGTCTTCAAATGTGGCGGGGGCCAATGCCAGCGGCGCGCGCGCGGGCAGGGCCACCTCAACACGGCCTTTGGCCTGCAAAGCGGCCAGCAAATCGCCGCGTCCTGCATGGTTTAGCCCGTCACTGATCCACAGCGTGTCAAATTCCTGAGCCCCTAGCAGAGCGGCCCAACCCGCAAAATCGGCGGGCGCGCGCGGGGCTGGCTGGGCTGCGGCCAATGTGGCGCGCAGGGCATCGGCGCTTTGCCACAGGGGGGGCTGGGGCAGATCGGTTAGGCGCAGAAAGGCGACGCTGCGCGCGTTGCGCCCCGCATTCGCCAAATCTTCCAGCGCAATATCGCGCAGGGCGGGCCAATCTTGCGCCTCGGCCCAGCCGCCATCCATGAGGATCAGTAGTGGCTTATCCGATTGCGCCGTATCCCCTATCGGGGCGCGGGTGGGGCCTGCAAAGCCTACAATCGCGGCCGCAATCGCCAGCGCGCGCAGCAGCAGCAGCCACCACGGCGTGCGATCTGCGGTGCGGGTTTTGTCATCCAGCCCCAGCAGCAGCACCACGGCGGGAAATCGGCGGCGGATGGGGGCAGGAGGGATGGCGCGCATTATTAGCCACAGAATGGGCAGGGCCAGCAGCCCCCACAGCAGGGCAGGCGCGGCAAATGTCCAGCCCAGAATACTCATCGTGCAACGCCCGATATGGTGCCATGCGCCCAAATCAGCGCGCCGATTGTGGGCGCATCGGTGTGGTGCAGATGATAATCCCAGCCAAGGCTGCGCGACAGCGCGGTCAACTCGTCCTTGCGCTGCGCCAGCCGTTCCAGATAGCGCGCGCGCAGACCCTCGGCAGATTGGGTTTGATGGCTGACGCTGCCGCCGACAGATTGAAAAACAATGCGCCCTGTGAAGGGAAAGCTCTCCTCGATAGGGTCAAGGATGTGCAGCATCGCGCCCCGCGCGCCGCGATCGGCGGCTTGCATCATCGCGGTTTGTAGTGCGGGGAGGGGGCCCAGAAAATCAGAAAAATAAAGCAGATGCGCGGCGCTGCCGCCCGCCATTTCGGCCAGCCCGTAATCAGATGGGTTCTTTTGCGCCATCATCTCGGCGGCGAGGGGGCCTAAATGGCTGCGGCCCGTCTTGGCAGGCGCGCCGCCGATTAGCCCCACCCGTTCGCCCCCGCGCAGCAGCATCAAGGCCAGCGCCAGCGCCAGCACGGCGGCGCGGTCTGCCTTTTGCGGCAAAGCGGTATCGCTGGCAAAGCGCATCGATTGCGCGCCATCGGCCCAAATGCCAACACTGCTTTGCGCCTGCCATTCGCGTTCGCGCACAAAGGGCACATCGCCGCGCGCTGATCTGCGCCAGTCAACCGCGCCTGCGCTGTCGCCTGCCTGCGCGGGGCGGTATTGCCAACACTCGTCCCCCGCCCCCGCGCGCCTGCGCCCATGCGCGCCAAAGGCCAAGGCGGCGGCCAATTGCTGTGCCTGCGCCAGCAGGGCAGGCAAGGCATAGCCCAGCCCCTGCGCCTGCGCGCGCAAATCTGGCGCGGTGCCATTCATGCAGCGGCCTTATCGCCAAGCGCGCGTTCCACCGCGCCCGCAATCACGCCCGCCAGCGTTTGCCCCTGCGCGCGCGCTGAATAGGTCAGCGCCATGCGATGCACCAAAACAGGCTGGGCACGGGCGGCCACATCGGCGACCGAT
>CAMAWZ010000200.1 GCA_945861995.1 Pseudorhodobacter antarcticus | reverse complement strand
TGGGCGCAAGTCGTGGCGCTACTGGCCCAGCGCGGGGCCGTGCCTTTTGTCGATCTGGCCTATCAGGGCTTTGGCGATGGGCTAGACGCTGATGCCGCCGCCACCCGCCTGATTGCGGCAAACTTTCCCGAAGTCCTTATAGCCGCCTCTTGCAGCAAGAATTTCGGCATCTACCGCGAACGCACAGGCGTGCTGATTGCCCTGACCCAGCCAGCCCGCCGCGATGTGGTGCAAGGTAATCTGAACTTTCTCAACCGCCAAAACTACAGCTTTCCTCCCGACCATGGCGCAAGGCTGGTCACAATGATCCTGAACGATCCCGCCCTGCGCGCCGATTGGATGGCGGAACTGGAAGATGTGCGCCAAAATATGCTTACCCTGCGCCAAGATCTTGCCGATGCTCTGCGCGCCGCCACAAACTCCGACCGCTTTGATTTTGTGGCAACACATCGCGGAATGTTTTCCCGCCTTGGCCTGACCGAGGCACAAGTGCTGCGCCTGCGGACAGAATTTAGCATCTATATGGTGGGCGACAGCCGCATGAATATCGCGGGGTTGAACGCCCAAACCGTACCAATACTGGCCCGCGCCATTGCACAGGTGGTGGGTTAAAGAAAAACCCCCAAGCCGCAGGGCTTGGGGGTTTTGGCATCAACGCCGCTTTTTGCGGCCGCCATCTTCGTCTTCGTCGTCTTCGTCTTCATCATCGCTGGCGGGCAGGTTAAAGAAGCTTTCCGCATCCTTGAAATCAGATGCCGACTGATCGCGCGGGTCAATGGCTTCGGGGGTAAACGCATCCAACCCATCGCCCATTTTCGCATCCGTGCCCAGTGCCAGCGACACCTCGGTTGAGACCAACTTGCGCCGCTCATCATCGCTCATCACAACACCCTCGGCGGCCTTTTTGCGCGCGGCGGCTTGCACAGCGGTATCCAATTCAGATTGGCGGCACAGGCCCAGCGCAACAGGGTCAATCGGGGTGATATTGTTGATATTCCAATGGCTGCGCGAACGAATGGCCTGAATGGTCGGCTTGGTCGTGCCAACCAGCTTGCCAATTGCCCCGTCCGAAAGTTCGGGGTGAAATTTCACCAGCCACAAAATCGACGCAGGGCGATCTTGGCGCTTGGACAGGGGGGTATAGCGCGGGCCGCGCCGCTTTTCCTCGCCCAGAGCCGAAGGATTGTACTTCAGCTTTAGGTTATACATCGGGTCTTTTTCGGCGCGCTCAATTTCAATCGCGTCCAACTGATTGTTGCCCACGGGATCAAATCCCTTAACGCCTGCCGCCACATCGCCATCAGCAATGCCCTGCACCTCCAACTCGTGCAGCCCGCAGAATTCCGCCACCTGACGAAAGGTCAGCGTGGTGTTATCCACCAGCCAAACCGCCGTAGCCTTGGACATCAATGGCTTGTTCATCTGCAATCCCTTTCGCCCTGCGCGCGTAGCGCGTTACATTTTCAAAGTTACGCGTAGCGCGTTACAGTTTTCGACTCGCGCGTAGCGCGTCACATTTCAGACTGGCGCAAAGCGCTTTACAATTCTTTCCCGTGCCGAGAAAACGGTTGCGGCGCTGGCCGCGATTTCCACGATTTCGGGTAATCATGATTGCTATAGCGCCAATTTGGGCAAAGGGAAAGTGCAAATGCGTAAACTGATAGTGACTGCTTTGGCCCTGTGTCTGGCCGCCCCTGCCCAAGGCGAAGGCGAACGCGCGGGCGATTTTGATTACTACGTCATGTCCCTGTCTTGGTCATCCAATTGGTGCGCGCTGGAAGGCGATGCAAAGAGTGATCCGCAATGCGACGGCGGGCGCGGGCTGACATGGGTTCTGCACGGTCTTTGGCCGCAGTATGAAGATGGCTGGCCCAGCTTTTGCCGCACGGCTCAACCCGACCCATCGCGCCAAGACACCGCCGAAATGGCCGATATCATGGGCGGCGCGGGCCTTGCGTTCTACCAATGGAAAAAACACGGCCGCTGCGCTGGTCTTTCAGCAGCAGACTACTTTGACACCGCCCGCACGGCCTATGACAGCATCACCCTACCGCCCGTATTCGAACAAATCACCCGCGATCTAACCCTGCCCGCATCGGTGATCGAAGACGCGTTCATCGAGGCGAACCCCAGCCTGACGCGCGATCAAATCACCATCACCTGCAAATCAGACATGATCCAAGAGGCACGCATATGCCTTTCCAAATCGCTGGAACCCCGCCGCTGTGGCGACGATGTCATCCGCGATTGCAGGCTACAGGATGCGGGGTTTCAGGCGGTGCGTTAGCCGCTACGCGCCAGCCTTTTTGCCCCTCATGATATAATTTGCCAAAACTACGCCGATGCCGCCACTAATGATCGATCCAAAAGGAATATCTCCAAGTCCGTCAATTTGGCCCAACTTCATCGCATAAACAAAAACAAACATCATCGCCACAAGTGGAACTGCTTGCGCAAGAAAAACAGCAATCTTTCCCAACCGCGTTCTGCGCACCCCACGATAGGCGGCAAAACTGACCCCGCCACTGGCCAGGGTAGCCATCCATACGCAAAACGTCCAAACACCCTGCGCAGGACTGGCATCCTCAGCGAGCGCGTTCAGAGCCGCAAAAATGGCGATAATCCAGACCATAATAGCCCCTCTCTGGGCCAAAATCCGTAGTGCGCGCGGATGGCGGCGCATCGCGCGCAGCGGCCTGATCGCGGCCAGCGATAGGCCCAAAAGCAAGATGGCGGGAAACCACAACCAACCTTGCAGCATCTGGTCCAGCGTCATCTCGGCAGGCGGCACGTTATTCACAATCACCATGCCAAACATCCCCAGCGCAAAGCCTAGGTGCTGCACCAAAGCCCGTGGTCCCGTCTCCAGCACTTTTCTACCCAGCGACTGCGCGGTGAGGGCCGAAAACATTAAGATCATCATCATGAACATGGCCACCGTGTCAGGGCCAAGCATTTCGCCAAACCCCCACGCCGCAACCGCCATTCCTATGGCAAGGACAAGCGGCAGGTTAAGGATAGTCAACAAAAGCGATAGGTCACTGTTTTTGGTCACAGCGCACTCCACGGGGTAAGGTTGTATTTGCGGCGCTCAGAATTCGTATTCAATACTTTTACAGACGCGAGTGCTGCCGCGACCGCTACCGTTGGTATGACAAGACGGAACGTGGACAGATCATCTTCCCAACCACCCCACAGCCAATTTCCAGAAATCACGGCCATGGATCCAAACCACCGAACCCAAGTCCACCCCAAATGTTGATAGGGTATGGGCCGAATGCGCAGCCCAACGTTACGCAAAAATCGGTCAAGCCAATCATCATACTGCCATCGCTTCATCCCCGCCGCTTGCGCCTGCGCATGCGCAGCAGCCAGTTTGCGGGCGTATTCCGCATTACGCTCATGCTGCATCATCCGCCTGCCCCTGATATAGATATGTCAAAACCGACAGCCCCAGCAAAAACGGCAGTGGCCAAATCGCGGTAAATACAACAAACTCAACCGCTTCATCAAACAGCCCAATTGCATCGCTCGCCCAAGTTATAGCCAACCACATCCCCGCCTCGAACACCGCGATCCACAGCAAAGGCCATGCAAACCGCGCCGTGTCTTTCCATGACGCGCCAAGGCCATAGCCCCAATCCTCGACAGCGGCGGCAGGCAATATCAGGCCAAAGCGCAGCATGACCCAGCCCATTCCCGCGCCCAGCACCAAGTTCAACATCGGGGTTTCCGTTGCCCGCTGCGGATCTGGCATGACCCACATAACAAGCGGGGTAAACATCACCGCGGAAATCATGGCTTGCTGCACCAATCGCCACAGATACTGGCCCATCTGCCGCCCGTTTGGCGCAGCCGCATCAGGCCGCAACGCCACGCGGTGCCACGCAACAGCGATGTAGATATAGGCGGCGGTGTGAAAGAGATAGGCGAACAAAATCAGCGCAATAGACGCATTCTGCTCGGCTTCCGCATTGCCAACTGTCAGGATTAGCGGCTCGTTCGTCAGCCGTCCAAATGCTGCGCCTTGAATGGCGATCGTTCCCACAATCCACAACAAGTAGGCCAGCCCAATATGCTGGGCAATACCCCTGACATTCTGGCGCACCATAGCAAATGCGCCCACCAAAATCGTCACGGCTGTGGAAAAATGTGTCATGCAACCCCCAAGCAATTGGGCCACGCGCCCAAGACCAATTCAACCTTTACGCGATATAAATTCATGTATAGCATGAATTAGTCAAGAAAAATCGGAAAGCATGTCATGGATCGCATCACCAGCACCGCCCGTATCTTGCAGCCGATGCTGGCGATATTCACTGTATTTTACATCTGGAAAACCGCAGGCGGCACGCTGGATTATGCCCTGCTCTCGCCTGATCGCTGGCAAAATGACTATTGGGCGCATCCAGATGCCCAAATCGCGCTGGTCACTCGCTATGTCTATCTGGCGGTTTGGCTTACCCCCATTGCCTGAGGCCTGCTGGCCGTGGGCACCGCTGCATCTATGATGGGGCTTGTGCAGCGCGGGGTGTTATTCGACACCCGCATCGCAAACCGCTTTCGCCTGATCGGGTTTGCAACGGCGGCCTCTGGCGCGGCAGATTTGGTGGCCAATTTCTTCAACCCCATGATCATTTCATGGCACAACCCAGACGGCCCCCTGCCCCCCACCTTCTTTTTCAACTCCGAATCAGCTGGCCGGATCCTTTGCGGCGGCGGGTTCTACCTCGTCGGCTGGATCATGGCCGAGGCCATCTCCATCGCCCGCGATAATGAGGGGTTTATCTAATGCCCATCATCGTGCGCCTTGATGTCATGCTGGCCC
>CAMAWZ010000199.1 GCA_945861995.1 Pseudorhodobacter antarcticus | reverse complement strand
CACGGGCGCGCCTTCCGTGGGCACCGCCAGCATCACGGGCACCACGCTGACCTATAACGGCGGCGCGGGTCTGGATGCACTGGCTGTGGGCGAGACGTTGACAACCACAGTCACCGTCACCGCCACCGACCGCAACGGCGCTAGCGTGTCCAACGACGTCACCGTCACCATCACAGGCACCAACGATGCACCCACCCTTTCGGCGGGGGTCTTGGCGGCAGCCGAAGATGGCCCAGCGGTCACCCTGAACCTTGCCACCCTTGGCGATGATATCGACAGCGATGACAGCGGCAGCACCCTGACCTACACCATCACGGGCGCGCCTTCCGTGGGCACCGCCAGCATCACGGGCACCACGCTGACCTATAACGGCGGCGCGGGATTGGATGCGCTGGCTGTGGGCGAGACGTTGACCACCATCGTCACCGTCACTGCAACAGATCGCAATGGGGCTTCGACCTCGAACGACGTGAGTGTCACCATCACAGGCACCAACGATGCACCCACCCTAACGGCGGGCGTCTTGGCGGCAGCCGAAGATGGCCGAGCGGTCACGCTGGATCTGGCCACCCTTGGCGATGATATCGACAGCGATGACAGCGGCAGCACCCTGACCTACACCATCACGGGCGCGCCTTCCGTGGGCACGGCGTCCATCACGGGCACCACGCTTACCTATAGCGCTGGCGCCGCGTTCCAAGAGCTGGCCCAAGGCGAAACCGCGACCCAAGAAATCGAAGTGACAGCCACCGACAGCAATGGGGCGACGGTGGCCTCGACGCTGACAGTGACGATTTCAGGCACGAATGACGCGCCCAAAATTGTTGTCCAGCCAAGCACAACGCCCACATTCACCGATCTGGGCAATGGCTTGTTTCAAGTGTCGGGGACGGTGCAGTTTACCGATGCTGACTTTAGCAACACCCACTTCTTAACGGCACTTGATCCGTTGGGGCTTGGCGTCACCATCAACTCAAACTCCTCTGCCCAGAATGGGGCTTTGGGTGAGGTGTCTTGGAGCTACTTGATCGACCTAGACGACTTTGTTGTTGGCAGTGAAGAAACCATCACCTTGACTGTGAACGACCAGTTTGGCGGGGCGGATACGGTGGAAGTTACCTTTGTTGTGCCAGGACCGGTCAACACCTTGCCTGATGTCTCGACACCTATCACGGTATTCAACATCCTGGGCGAGGGCGTAACTGCGATAGACATCGTGAACTTCTACTCGGACAACGAAGGCGATCCGCTGACAGCATTGGACGATCCATTACAGCAATATCCAGGCATTTCCTTTACCGGCACAGGCCTGTTCTTCTTGAACTGTGACGATCCAGCCTACCAGTTCCTGACCGATGGCCAAACGCAGACCTTTACTTACACCTATCTGGTCAGCGATGGTACGGGCACCTCGGTGGCGACATTGGAATGGACAATCCAAGGCACCCGCGAAGGTATTGTCGGCAGCGCTGGCGCCGACCTCTTGGTGGGCGATGATGGCGAGTCCGAACTGCTGAATGGCGGGGCAGGTGATGACACCCTGACAGGCGGCGCGGGCGATGACATCTTCGCTTATCTGTCTGCGGGCGACGGGTTCGATCTGATCACCGATTTTGTCCAGTTCGAAGATCGTATCGGGGTGTCGGCATCCGCCTTTGGCGGCAATTTGCAGGCGGGCACGGCCCCAACGGTGCTGGTCGATGCAGATTACACAGTGGTCGATTCGGGCGGCACGGACGGCGTGTTCATCCACCAAACTGACGGCACCGATGGCACCTTGTACTGGGATGCCGACGGCGGCCTGGGCGATAACGCCGTGGCCATCGCACAGCTGACCAATGTCGGAAATCTAACGCAGGACGACTTCTTCTTGTTCATCTAAACAAGGGGAAACCCTGAAAGAGGGAAAACAAAAACACCCGCGCCAAGGCACCTTGGCGCGGGTTTTTATTTGAAACAACAGCGCCGCGCGGCGATGAATGCGCCTGTGTCGCAAGCCAAAGACGTAATGCCTTTGTGCGCCATCTGATTCTATAAAAGGGGAAGTGGTGGCGAGGGGGGGACTCGAACCCCCGACCCCGCGATTATGAGTCGCGTGCTCTAACCAGCTGAGCTACCTAGCCACTTGCAGCTTTGGGTAGGGGAAGGGGCGCGGCGCGTCAAGGGGGAAATGCAGCCCGCCTTACTTTCCGTTTTCGCCTGCTGCCCCTTAAGTTGGATTTGGCGCATGGGCCACGCGCGGGCGGCCCGATGCTGTCACCGAAATGCGGGCTTCGACAAACATTGCGCGCCCTTCGACGGATGCCTCGCGAATGTCGCGTGTGACGGAAATGCGCAAATCGGCAGCCCCTGCGGCCTGCGCGCGGCCCGATGCCTCGGCTGTCAAGGCGGCCTCAACCGCGGCAAGGGCGGTGTCTTGGCTGTTGAAATTCTGCAAGCCCTCGGCCAAGTGAGCCGTATAGCGCCCCTCAGATGGGCTGGTCACAATGGCACTGGCCCGCTGCGAGATTTGCCCAACAACCGCGCCAATTGCATTGGCCACGCCTGCGTGCTGCGGTAAAATCATATCACAGCCCAGCGCTTGACCAACAGCGCCGTAATAACTGGGGGCCGATGCGCCAAGGCCAATCACAGGCACGCCAAGGCGCAGAGCCGTCTGCACCACGCCCTTATGCTGAGACAGCCCCGCGCGGGCCAGAACATGGCGCGCAAGGCACGCACCATCATGCCCGGCAAAGGCGGGGTCTTCGGCAAAGGCAGCCTCTAGCAGACAATCGACAGTTTGCTGGGTCAACTGATCGATGATCGATTGTGCAAGCGGTTCTGCCGCGCTGGCAAACCTCTCGCCCGCGCCATTGCGCCGCCGCGCCAGCAGGGTGACAGCCTTTTGCGCGGCCTGCGTATCCCAGCCCGTTTGCCGCCCCAAAACATGGCTAGCATCCGAAGGCGTCACCCCTGCAATCATAACCAAACCGCGCGCAATCAGCGATGTCAGCGCCGCCACTTCAAGGCGCGAATTCAGGCAGGCCGCCATCGGCATGGGCGCGGTGATGCGCGCCAGCAGCCCCGCCTCGCGCGCGGTCAGGCCCGCAGTCGCCGCAGCCTCGCCTCCCGTAGGAATTACAAACCGCCCGTCAAATTCGCCAGCCGTATCAGTTGCCAAAGCCCGATCTAGCGCGCTGTGCACCATACCAGCCTGCGTGCTGGCCAGCAGCGACACGGGGATCAACCGGCGCGGGCCAAGGCGCAAACCGCCGCTTAAACCTTCGGTGATCAGATGCACTTCGCTATCACCGCCCAGCCCCGTGGTGCGCATGGCAACCGCCTCGACCATCGTGCGAAATCCGCCCACCCGCGCGCCCATCGGGTCAATTTCTGGCAGGCCATCTTTCAGCAATGCCACATCGGTTGTGGTGCCGCCAATATCCGAGACAAGCGCGTTTTGCGCCCCCGTCAGCCAACGTGCGCCCACAATACTGGCGGCGGGGCCAGACAGAATTGTTTCAATAGGCCGCTCGCGCACCATAGCCGCAGAAATCAACGCCCCATCGCCGCGCACCACCATCAAAGGGGCGGTGATGCCGATGCTGGCAAGGTGACGCTCGCAGGCCGAAATCAGGCGGTCAATCATGCCAATCAGCCGCGCATTCAGCACGGCGGTTAAGGCGCGCTTTGGCCCGTTCAAATCTACAGACAACTCATGGCTGCAGGTTACAGGGCGCCCCGTTGCCGCGCGGATCGCAGTGCGCAGAGCAATCTCATGGGCAGGGTTGCGGGTGGCAAAGCGTGATGCCACGGCAAAGCCCATCACCTGATCGCCCAAGGCCATGATCTGCGGCAGCGCTGTGTCCAGATCCAGCGGCGCTGCCTCTTGCCCTGCATGGTTATGCCCGCCCGAAAGGGTGATCACAGGATCACCCTTCAACGCCTCGGTCAAACCGCCACGTCCCAGATCGTCTGGATCAAACCCCACAAAAACCAGCGCCACGCGCCCGCCTTGGCCTTCGACAAGGGCATTGGTTGCCAGCGTGGTCGACAGCGATACCAGCGCCACGTCGCCTGCCGCAATGCCAGATTGCGCCAGCGCCGCGTCCACCGCCCCGCCAACGCCAATCGCCAAATCGGCGCGGGTGGTTAGGGATTTTGCCGCGCCAATAACTTTGTCCTGCGCCTCGTCCAAAATCACCGCATCGGTATAGGTGCCGCCCGTATCCACGCCCAGAAAATAGGCCATATCGCCTGCCCTGCCCTTTGATCGCCGCACATTCGCGCCACCGATAGGGGCAATCTGCGCCAATGTCAGCCCCAAGCGCGACCAATTGGGGCAATCTGCGGCATATGCGCCATGGCCCTTGCCAGCAGTTGGGCGTAAATGGGCAAGCAAAGAGGGCGCAATGCACACCACCTATCCCCAAACCACCTATCCTATCGTCAAAGATATCGTTCTGGTCGGCGGCGGGCACACCCATGCGCTGGTGTCCTTGATGTGGGCGATGCAGCCGCTGGCTGGCGTGCGCGTGACCATCATCAATCCAAACCCCGCAGCCCCCTACACGGGGATGCTGCCTGGTTATATAGCGGGCCATTACACCCGCGCCGATATGATGATTGATCTGTTTCGCCTTGCCCGCCATGCCGGCGCGCGGCTGATATTGGACAGTGCGGTTGGCCTTGATCGCGGCGAGTGTCACGTGCTGCTGCAATCGGGGCGCGCCATTCCCTATGATCTGTGCAGCATTGATGTTGGCATTGCGTCCGATTTGCCGCGCGTGGCGGGTTTTGGCCAGTTTAGCCATGCCGCCAAACCCCTTGGCGATTATGCCCGCGCGTGGGAGGCGTTTTTGCAGCGCGATTTACCCGCCCCGCATCT
>CAMAWZ010000198.1 GCA_945861995.1 Pseudorhodobacter antarcticus | reverse complement strand
TGTGACAGCTTTGTTCAGCTTAGACGAAGGTTTTGTAACAAAAGCGCCCCAAGCAATCGATAGCGCGCGGCTCTGTTTCGGTTCGGCGATCTGGCCAATGCTCGCAAACATAATCAGCGATCCTACGGGCTAATTCTATAGGTGACTGGCAGCGGCCGCGCAGCGGCGACGGTAATTTCCCAGCCGCTTTCGCAAAACAATTGCAGCCAAAGGCCCAGCCTACCCAGTTTATCAACTTGTCGACATCGGCGGTCACTTTGAGCCAAGGCGCGGAACGCAGCAGACTTTGCGTTGGTGTGATCTTCCCCACAAGTGAAAGCGGTACGCCCTTTGCCGCAGATGTGTTAGTTATGCGGCGGCGCTGCTATCTTCCCTAGTGCCGCTTTGACTGCTAACGCTAACAGATCGCAAGGGGCGGAATGGGGATGGCAATGCAAGATCTTCCAGTTTTTCCAGACCTTAAGGGCGCATCTGTGTTTATCACAGGCGGGGGGTCGGGCATTGGTGCGGCCTTGACCGAGGGGTTTTTGCGCCAAGGCGCGCGCGTGGCGTTTTGCCAACGCAGCGAGGCTTCCCAATTTTGCGATGCGATGGAGGCCGCAACAGGCAACCGCCCGCTGTTCACCCGCGCCGATATAACTGATTTAGGTTCGCTCAACGCCGCGCTGGCCAGCGCCGCCGCTGCGCATGGGCCAATTTCGGTATTGGTGAACAATGCCGCCAACGATCAGCGCATGGGAACATTGCACGTGGATGAGGCATTCTTTGATGCCTCGATTGCGGTCAATCTGAAATCTTATTTCTTTGCAGCCAAGGCGGTTATCCCTGCCATGCAGGCCATGGGCGGCGGGGTGATCGTGAATTTTTCGTGCATCAGTTACATGATGGCAACGGCGGGCTATCCTGTTTATATCGCAGCCAATGCAGCCATTACGGGGCTGACGCGCACTTTGGCGCGGGAATTTGGCGCGGATCGCATTCGCGTGAATGCGCTGGCACCGGGCTGGGTGCTGACACAAAAGCAAAAGGATCTTTGGGTCACGCCCGAGGGGCTTGCCGCGCATTTGGCGCAGCAATGCCTGCCCGACCCCTTAGAGCCGCAAGATATTGTCGGGGGGTACCTGTTTTTGGCAAGCAAAGCATCCCGCGCAATGACGGGGCAAGTTTTGGTGATCGATGGCGGCGTGGTGCATAGCGGATGAAACCAAACTGGATCGCAATTGATTGGGGCACAACCAACCTGCGCGGTTGGGCGATGGGGCCTGCGGGTATCCTTGCCGAAGCCAGTTCTGACAAAGGGATGGCCAGCCTTAAACCTGCCGAGTTTGAGGCGGCCCTGCTGGATATGATCGGCCCGTGGCTGGCAGGCCACGCAGGCGCGCCAATTCCCGTTTATGCCTGCGGTATGGTTGGCGCACGGCAAGGCTGGATCGAGGCCCCCTACCGCGCCGTGCCCTGCGCGCCCGTGGCCGCAGGTGCGTTGATGGCGGTTCCCGTGCATGACCCACGTATTACTGTGCAAATCACTGCTGGATTGAAACAAGACAAGCCCGCCGATGTGATGCGCGGCGAGGAAACGCAAATTGCGGGCGCGCTGGCGCTGTTTCCGAACTTTGATGGGGCCATGTGCCTGCCTGGAACGCACAGCAAATGGGCCCAAGTGTCTGCGGGCGAAGTTGTGTCTTTTCAGACCTTTATGACGGGCGAAATGTTTGCACTGCTGTCCACCCAATCGGTTCTGCGCCTTGGCATGGGCGGCGATGGCTGGGACGAGGCGGCGTTTGATACGGGCGTGGCCGATGGTATGGCGCGGCCCGAACGGCTGGCCGCCAGCCTGTTCCGCCTGCGCGCCGAAGGGCTGCTGGTCGGCCTAACCCAAGATGGCGCGCGCGCGCGCCTATCTGGCCTGCTGATTGGGGCCGAACTGGCCGCTGCCCGCGCCTATTGGTTGGGGATGGATGTTGCGCTGATCGGATCATCCAAAACCACACCGCTGTATGCGCGCGCGCTGGCGGCCCAAGGGGTTGCGCCGCGCGCGCTGGCTGTCACTGACTGTACCCTTGCGGGCCTAACCCGCGCGGCTGGCCATTTGGCAAAGGATAGACCATGACCCGCAACCTGATCGCCATTTTGCGAGGGCTAACCCCCCCCGAAGCCCTGCCTATTGCCGAGGCGCTGATCGAAGCTGGCATCACAACCATCGAAGTGCCGCTAAACTCGCCGCAGCCGATGCAATCCATCGGCGCGATGGTGCGCGAATTCGGGCCGCGTGCCACAATTGGTGCGGGAACAGTGCTAAGCTCGTCGCAGGTGCAGGAATTGGCCGATGTGGGCGGACAAATTGTCGTCTCCCCCAATGTCGATGCCGAGGTTATCGCCAAAACCCGTGCGCTGGGCCTGCAAAGTTGGCCTGGCATAATGACCCCGACCGAGGCGTTTGCCGCCCTAAAGGCGGGGGCAACGGGGCTAAAGCTGTTTCCCGGTTCCTTGCTTGGCCCCGATGGGCTGAAGGCCATTCGGGCCGTGTTGCCCATAGGCACGCAGGTATATGCCGTGGGCGGCGCGGGGCCAGATAATTTTGGCGCATGGCGCAGCGCTGGGGCTAATGGTTTTGGCATTGGCACGGCGCTGTATGTGCAAGGGTTAACTGCCGCCGATGTCGGTGCGCGTGCGAAGACAATTGTTGCTGCATATGACAAGACCAATCTAGGGGCGATGGCATGATTTATGACACCCGCAGATGCGAACTTGGCGAAGGGCCGCTGTGGCACCCTAAACGGGGGCAATTGTTTTGGTTCGATATTTTGAACAAAAAGTTGCTGTCGCGGGTGGGTGATACCGCGCAGGAATGGGTGTTCGATGAAATGGTTTCCGCTGCGGGTTGGGTCAGCGCAAGCGAAATGCTTATCGCCAGCGAAACACAGCTGTTCCTGTTTCATCTGGATACGGGCACACAGCGACCAATTGCACCCTTAGAGGCGGACAACCCAATGACCCGCTCGAACGATGGCCGCGCCGACCCGCAAGGCGGGTTTTGGATTGGCACAATGGGCAAGAACGCTGAAAAAGGCGCAGGGGCGATTTACCGCTATTATCGCGGCCAGATGCGCCGCCTATACGCGGGTATCACCATTTCCAACGCCATCTGCTTTGCCCCAAATGGCAAGACCGCTTATTTCACCGATACGGTCACCGCCAAAGTGATGCGCGTGGCGCTGGACAATGAGGGCTGGCCTTTGGGCCAACCGCAGATTTATTTGGACGTGCAAACCAACCCCGATGGCGCGGTGATCGATAGCGCGGGCAATATGTGGCTGGCCGAATGGGGCGCGGGGCGCGTGGGCTGCTATGATCCCGCTGGCGTGATGATCGCCCACGCCGCATTTGACGCACCCAACACATCTTGCCCCGCCTTTGGGGGGCCTGATCTGACCACGCTGTATTGCACAACTGCCCAGCAACATATGGACGCAGCCGCCCGCGCGGCGCATCCCAAATCGGGTATGGTGTTTGCGGCGCTTGGCGCAGGTCAGGGCCAAGCTGAACATAGGGTGATCTTATGAAGCGTGCCTTAGGTGTCTGCTATTACCCCGAACATTGGGAGGAATCTGATTGGGTTACAGATGCCGCCCGAATGGCCGAGGTGGGGCTGACATGGGTACGCATTGGCGAGTTTGCATGGTCGCGGATGGAACCAACTTATGGCCAATAAGATCTGAATTGGCTAGACCGCGCGATTGAAACCTTGGGCGCGGCAGGGCTGAAGGTGGTGCTGGGAACGCCCACCGCCACGCCGCCGCGCTGGATGCTAAATCGCCATCCCGATATGCTGGCCCATGACAGAATGGGCAATCCGCGCGGCTTTGGCTCGCGCAGGCATTACGATTTTGCGCATGAAGGGTATCGCATGGAATGCGCCCGCATCACCGAGGTTTTGGCCAAACGCTATGGCAAAAACCCGTATGTGGCGGCGTGGCAAACCGATAACGAATATGCCTGCCACAACACAGTTCTGTCCTATTCGCCCACCGCTTTGGCGGCCTTTCGCAACTGGCTGGCGCAGAAATACCAATCTCCGCAGGCGCTGAACCGCGCTTGGGGGAATGTGTTTTGGTCGATGGATTACGCCAACTTTGACGAGGTGGGCCTGCCCAACCTAACCGTGACCGAGGCAAACCCTGCCCATGTGATGGATTTTCGCCGCTTTGCATCAGATATGGTGGTGGCGTTTAACCGCATTCAAACCGACATCATCCGCGCCCATTCCCCCGCGCCGATTGCGCATAACTATATGGGCCAAGTCACGGATTTTGATCATTTCGCAGTGGGCGCGGATTTGGATATCGCGTCATGGGATGCCTATCCCATCGGGTTTTTGTCTGACCGCGTTGTTGCTAGCCCAGAATATAAACGCCGCTTTTTGCGCCAAGGCGACCCTGATTTTCAGGCCTTTCACCACGATCTGTACCGCGCTGTGGGACGCGGCAGGTGGTGGATTATGGAACAGCAACCCGGCCCCGTTAACTGGGCCCCGTGGAACCCTGATCCACTGCCCGGAATGGCGCGGCTTTGGGCGCATGAAGCGTTTGCCCATGGGGCCGAAGCGGTATGTTATTTCCACTCGCGGCAAGCCCCCTTTGCCCAAGAACAAATGCACGCAGGCCTGTTGCGGCCCGATTCTGCCCCTGCCCCCGCCTATCATGAGGCGATGGAAGTCGCGCGCGAGATGGCATCGATGCCGCAGGTGGGCACAGCGCGCGCCCAGATCGGGCTGGTGTTTGATTATGCGTCCGATTGGGCATGGGACACCCAGCCGCAGGGCCGTGATTTCAGCTATTTCAGACTGGTTTTCGAAACCTATCGCGGCTTGCGCC
>CAMAWZ010000197.1 GCA_945861995.1 Pseudorhodobacter antarcticus | reverse complement strand
CCGCTGCGCGCTGGGTCATGGCCGCGCGCAAGGCAGGGTTGCCGCCCACATCAATTTCCTTAAACGCCACGCCTTTTTTCGCCAAAAGGCCCTTGGCCATTTTGCAATAGGGGCAGGTTTGGGTGGTGTAAATCTCGACCGGTTTCATCGCAATGTCCTGTTTGCTGCGGCATTGGCGGCAACTATAGGCATTTATGCATCTTTGACAACGCGGGCCAGCGAGGCCACCGAAATTGCCGCAGCGCCTGCGCCCAGCAGCGCCTCGGCTGCGGCAGCAAAGGTGGCGCCCGATGTCATCACATCATCCACCAGCAGCACATGGCGGCCCGCGATCATGGCCCGCCGCGCGGCATGGGGGGTGAAAGCGCCCTGCACATTTGCAAAGCGGGCATCGCGGCCGCGCCCTTCTTGGCTGGGGGTGGCGCGGGCGCGCAGCAGTAAATCTGGGCAATGTTGCAGCCCTGTTAGCCCCGCCAAGCGGGCGCTGATCAGCGCCGCCTGATTATAGCGCCGCTTGAACAGCCGCGACCAATGCAGCGGAATGGGGGCAACCAGCATATCGGGGGTCAAAATATCTGCGCAGGCACGCCGCAGCCAAGTGGCAGCAGGGCGGGCCAAATCCATGCGATCCCCATGCTTCAGCGCCAGCACCAAGGCCAGCGCATTATTCTTATACACCAGCGCCGCGCGCCCGCGCCCCCATGGCCGTGCAAGTGTCAGGCAATCATCACAGCGCAAACGCGCGCCTTCGTCCGCGCCCATAAGAGGTGCGCCGCAGCAATCGCACACCGCCCCGCCGATGAACGCCGTATCTTTCCAGCACACCGCGCACAGACCGAAATCGCTGGCTACGCCATCGCCGCAACTGATGCAGGCGGGTGGATAAATGGCGTGCAGCATCCTTTGCAATCCTCCCACCCTTTGCAAATCCATCTGCGTCCCCTATCTTGCGCCCCGATGACGCCCCTATTGACCGACCTTGCTGCCCTGTCCCGCAACCGCGCCCGCGCGCGCGATATGCTTTGGCAGCATGAGGCTGTGCTTGAGGTGCAAGATCGCCTAAGTGAGGTTAACAAACCATTAACCGAGATTGCCGTTATCACCGATTTCCCCGATGTTTGGCAGGGTTTGGCCGCGAACCTTACGATTATTCCCCACGCCGAAACCCTAGCCCTGCGCGATGGGGCCTATGACGCGGTTATTCACGCCATGGGCCTGCACTGGGCCAATGATCCTGTGGGCCAATTGGTGCAGGCGCGCCGCGCGCTGCGCCCCGATGGGCTGCTGATTGCGCTGCTGTTTGGCGGGCAAACCCTGTATGAGTTGCGCGCAAGCCTTGCGCAGGCCGAGGCGGAGGTTTCGGGCGGTCTTTCGCCGCGCGTGTTGCCCATGGGCGAGATCCGCGATTTGGGCGGGCTTTTGCAGCGCGCAGGGCTGGCCCTGCCTGTGGCCGATAGCTTTACCAAAACGCTGATGTACCGCGATGCGGCGCATCTGTGCGCCGATCTGCGCGCCTTTGGCGAGGCAAGCGCCCTTGCCGCCCGCCCGCGCCATTTTACGCGCCGCGCCATCTTTGCCCGTGCGGGCGAAATTTATGCCCAGCATTACGGGCAGGCGGGTGGCCGCATCCCCGCCACGTTCGAGGTGCTGTGCCTGACAGGCTGGGCCCCACACGCGGGCCAGCAAAAGCCCCTGCGCCCCGGATCAGCCGCTACCCGCCTTGCCGATGCTCTTGGCGCAGCAGAGGTTATTCTACCGCAAAAGGACAGTTGACGCTGCTGTGGCCCACGCTAAGTGAAGCGAAGGATTATAAGGACAAGAACATGACCGATGTTTTGGCAGGCAATGTTTTGGCAGGCGATGTTTTGGCAGGAACGGGCCGCCTTGCGCACGCGCCCGCAAGCCACCCTACTGTAAAAGCCCCCAAAATCGGCATTTTGCTGGCCAATTTGGGCACACCTGATGGCTATGACTATTGGTCTATGCGCCGCTATTTGAACGAATTTTTGTCCGACAAACGCGTGGTCGATATTTCCGATTGGATTTGGCAGCCGCTGTTGCAACTGGTCATCCTAACCAAACGCCCCTTCACATCAGGCGCGAATTACAAGCTGATTTGGAACCATGAGAAAAACGAAAGCCCGCTGCTGACCATCACCAAAGACCAAACTGCCGCCATCGCTGCTGCCATGAAGGCGCGTTATGGCGACGAGGTGATGGTTGATTTCGCCATGCGCTACGGCAACCCATCGACCGCATCCAAAGTGCAGGCGATGGTGGCTGCGGGATGCGAGAAAATCCTGTTTTTCCCGCTGTATCCTCACTATGCAGGGGCCACATCGGCCACCGCCAATGATGCGTTCTTTGCAGCCTTGCGTACGGAAAAGCGCCAGCCAGCCGCCCGCACTGTGGCTGAATATTTCGCCCATCCCGCCTATATCAAGGCGCTGGCGGATTCCGTGCGCACCGCCTATGCCAAGCTAGATCATGTGCCCGATATGCTGGTGGCCAGCTATCACGGTATGCCTCTGCGCTATTTGATGGAGGGCGATCCCTATCATTGCCACTGCGCCAAAACCACGCGCCTTCTGCGCGAGGAACTGGGTTGGGAAAAGTCGCGCATTGATACCACTTTTCAATCGGTGTTCGGGCGCGAGGAATGGCTAAAACCCTACACTGTGGAACACGTGGCCGAACTGGCTAAGGCTGGCATGAAGCGCATTGCCGTCATGGCCCCCGCGTTTTCTGCCGATTGCATCGAGACATTGGAAGAGATCAACGGCGAGATCCGCGAAGCCTTTGAACACGCAGGCGGCGAGGAGTTTACTTATATCCCCTGCCTGAACGACGATGCCGCCCATATCGCGGCGCTGGAAGCGGTGATTGTAGAGAATTTGGGCGGCTGGGTCTAACTACTGCGCCGCAATATCGCGGCCCAAACTGGCCAAAATAGATTCGGTCGTTTGCGATAGCGCCAATGCGGCCGCCCCATGCGCCCACAGCAAATCGCCCCAAGCGTGAATTTCAATCGGCGGGCGCGGGCGGCCTGTGGCGATGACCAAATTTTCCATTTCTGCCAAGGTTTCCTCGGCATACAAATAGTCATAGCGCATTCTCTCGCCCGACAGAATAATCAAGGCGGGGTTGAACAGGTTGATGACATTGGACAGCCCCACCGCCAAATAGCGCCCTGCACGCCGAAAGATGGACTTGGCAATGGTATTGCCCGCCTTGGCCTGATCATACAGACTTTCCAGCAGAACGGTCAGGGATTGGCCGTCTTTATGGTCCCAGTTCAGCGCGGTTGTCGCTTCGCGGGCAAGGGCATAGTCGGCGATATAGGCCTCTAGGCAGCCGCGTTGCCCGCAGCGGCACAGCGCGCCATCCAATTGCACTTTGGTATGGCCCAGTTCCATGCCGACGCGCTGCGATCCGCGAAAAATGCGGTGGCCCAGTACCAACCCCATGCCCACGCCATGTTCCATCGTCACCACGGCGAAATCGGCAATGCTGCGCCCGCCGCCAAACCACAACTCGGTCAGCGCGACCATATTTGCATCATTGTCAATATGCACAGGCAGGCCCAAACGCGCACTCGCCGCCTGAGCCAGCGGTACATTGCGCAAGCTTAGGATGGATGACCACAAAACAACGCCCTGTTCTATATCCACAAACCCTGGCACACCAAGACCCACCGCCGAAAGCTGGCTGCGCGCAAGGCCGGCCTTTTCGCAAACGCGGTCAAGCAGGGTTTCCATCGTGGCCAGCAGGGCGGGCAAGTTCATCGCGCCCAACGCATGGGGATAGCTGACATCGGCCAGCAGATTGCCCGCAAAATCCACTATCACGGCGGTGTTCTCGCCGTCCGACACTTTCATACCTGCCACCAAATGCGCGCTCGCCCGCACGCCAAGTTGCACGGCAGGGCGGCCCCGACCTGCATCAGGGCGCGCAGGATCCCCGTCGCGCGGGGCCGCCACCTCTTCAATCAAACCCGATTCGATCAGATCGGCGGTCAGCGTGGTGATCGTCGCAGGGCTAACCCCCAATTCCTTGGCCACTTGCACCCGCGCGATAAGCCCTGCCGCACGCACCCTCTCGAACACTTGTTGGCGCAGAGGGCGCAGCAAATCGGGCAGGGGGGGAATCAGTGGCCCGACACCCTTTTGGGCGCCTGTATCGTCCGCCCAAGGTGAAAACGGCGGCATTACTTTGATCCCTGAATGAAAACCATGCTTTTTTCTTCGAATATCTCTGTTTCTTACGGCGGCACATCTGAAAATTGCTGCATCGCGGCGAAAATCTGGCGAAACTTTCATCCCAAACAGCATTGCGCGCAATTTTTATTTTGACAACTGAAATTATTCACGGCAATTTCACCATGTCTCGGCGATTCTGCCGAGTTGGCCGTTATCGCTGGCCAGATCCATAGGGAGGATACTTAATGCGTAAGGCAATTCTACTCGCAGTTATCGCTGCGGCTGGTTTCTCATCTGCTGCAATGGCAGAAGGCAAAAAAATCGGCGTGTCTTGGGGCAGCTTCCAAGAAGAGCGCTGGAAGTTGGACGAAGCGGCACTCGTTGCTGCGCTGGAAGCCGCTGGCAACACCTACGTTTCGGCTGATGCCGAATCGTCGTCGGCAAAGCAGTTGACCGACATCGAAGCGCTGATCGCTCAGGACATCGACGTTCTGATCATCAACGCATGGGACAAAGACGCAATTCTGCCTGCAATCGATCTTGCAGCAGCAGAAGGCATTCCAGTTCTGGGCTATGACCGCCTGATCGAAGACAACCGCACCTTCTATCTGACCTTCGACAACATCGGCGTGGGCCGCATCATTGCCGAAACCGTCAAAGCAGCCAAGCCAGATGGCA
>CAMAWZ010000196.1 GCA_945861995.1 Pseudorhodobacter antarcticus | reverse complement strand
GGTAGATTGTGGCGCTTTATATTTTTGCTTTGGCCCTTGGTAAGCTTCAAACGCGTTTACCGATTTCTCTAAAAATCCCTGCGGACATTGATTTGTGATTTTATCATAATACATGGCCCTGCCTTTAATTTCGGGGGATTTATCAGCTTCGAAAAACATGCCATAGCAATTTTGATTGCAATAGAAAATGTCACCTTCCTGTGATGCTATTTTCTTTACTGATCCATCAGTCTGTAAAATCTGCTCGTCACTAAGAGTGCCAGACATTATCGCGCATTGATCAGGTTTGAACAAAGTCTGAGAAAATTTTTGAATTTTAAAAGATAAAGGATAACCTACAATTTCATTGCCATCAGTATCAAGCCGTGGGGTCCAATTGTCTTTCGCAAAACCTTTTGGTGTACCATTAAAGCAGTTCAAAACATCCCACGCGTTCGAATGCTTAACATTGTAAAAATAGTTTCCGTTCTCGTCCAGCAAACCACGGCACGCATCTAATTTATTCTCAATATCATTTGCTTTGTCAAACCAACCAAGCGCCAAGATTGGAAACCCATCCATCGCAAAACCCACGGGCTGTTTAAGTTGTTCAACCTTGTTCTTTCCAAGCTCATTAATCAAACAAATAGGTGCTATGTGATAATGATAGTCGTCGCCTCTTCCAGCATGACCACCACATTTATCCAGTTCTCCAGCCGCCAAAGTATTTGGCCTTTTTCCCGTGGCGGGATCGACCTTGCCCTGAGTCGATGGATCAAAAATAGGAATCCCATTTACTGCAACCCCGATCGGCCCAGCGTCAGGAACAACTTTCTGCGATGAAACTGTGGGGCGACGTGTGATTTGAAACGAATAGTCATGTGGTCTTGGTAGCTGTTGGTTGGTTGCCGTTATGCCTACCATAAGATCCTGATTTGATGCAGGAAGCCCGTTCGCCTTGAAGTGAACATCCTTATCAGTGCAAACCACGCCGTATACTTCTTTAGTATAGATTTTTGCATTGCAATATTCTGTGTATATTTCATGCCCAAAGACGATACTTGAAAAAACAAAATACAGGGCAAGAAAATAAGTAATAAGTCGCATGATAAATCCAATTGAACTCTAAGAACGATTTCTTTACGTAAATTCCTGAAAATTATAGGTATTTTTGTTAATCTAAAGATATAAATTTTAACCTTACCAGTCCCCAGCGAACAATTTTTAGAAAAACCACAGCCTATTCAAGCCGGAACCGTTTTCAGGATCGCTTCCCAAAAAGTGAATGCACTAACGCACTAATATTAAATCGTAACTTTACCAGTTTGATCGCCGTCCTTTTGCGTCACATTTTTGGCGCGCAAGATTAACGCGTTTGAAGCATTCTAATTTGTATTCTAACGCAGTTTCTAAGAAAGTTCGGAACCATCAGTCTATACAATATCGGCGGTTCACACTTGTGTAAATCTATGCGTTAGGCAGTTTTCTGGCTAATTTGGATGTTGTTTGCGGCCCTATTCATCCTTCAACAGCAACCCCAGCGCCACCACTGTCAGCCCAACACCGCCCAGCACGTTCCATGGCGGAACTTCATGCCCTAGTGCCAGTTCCCACAAAATCACCCAAGTCGGCACAAGATAGGTATAGGCCATCACCTTGGCCGAGGGCAGGCGCATGGAAGAAAACTGCATCAGAACAAAGGTGACCGCCGATGCCGCCACCGAGATATAGATCAGGCAAATCCACACAATGGCGGGCAGGGCGGCCCAATCGGTTGCCAGCACATCACCGCCGCCGATCAGGGTTAAAATCACCAGCCCCGCCATCATCATGCCAAAGGTGGATACCAGCGCAGGCTCGCCCCTGTTCAATTTGCGCAGCAGGGGGGTATAGGCGGCGTGGGCGACGCAGCCGATGAAAAAGACCCCCTCGCCAAAGCCAACCTCCAGCCGCAATAACGCATTGATATCGCCGCGAAAAATCACCCATAGTGCGCCAGCCGCTCCGATAGCCAGCGCAAAGGCCATGCGCGGCGTGGTAATTTGGCGCAAAAACAGCCAGCCAAACGCGGCGGACATGACGGGCGTTAGGGTGAACACCGCTGCCGTGGGCACGGCTTGCGCGGTTTGCAGGCCCCAATACATCAGCACAAAGTAAACCGACATCAGTGCGCCCATGACGCCGTATCGCCATGGCGCGCGCCACGCGCTGCGCGGCAGGCCGACCGTGGAATATGCCACCGCCCCCACCAGCGCCCCCGCCAGCGCAAAGCGCACCACAGTCAGCGCCAAGGGCGAGATAAAGGGCGCGGCCATCGCCCCAAGTGAAAACGACCCCGCCACCAGCGCTGAAAAGGCCAGCATCCCCAAATGCCCTTGCTTGTGGCGGGGCAGGCGGGCCAGCGTTGCAGTTAGGACATATCCCATATTTTCGCCTTTGCTTTCAAAAACGTCAGCAGCGCCTGCACCTTGGCCGTGCGGTGCAAATCAACATGGGTGATCAGCAGAAAATCGGTTGCCCAAGTCGGACTTGGGGTTAGAATTTTCACCAAATTGGGATATTGATCCATGTGGTAGCTGGGCATAAACCCAATCCCTGCGCCCGCAACAATGGCGTCGCGCATTGCCGCAGTGTCATCCACGCGAAAGGTGATGCGGTTCGCGGGGGCAACCTCGGCCAGCCAATCGTTGAAGGGCGCGGTCGAGGATTCTAGCCCCACGAAATGATGCTGCGCAAGGTCAGCTTCGGTGTGCGGCATCCCATGGCGCTCGATGTAGGATTGCGCCGCAACAAGCCCCGTTGTGGTGCGGGCAAAGGGCTGAACCACGTTATCAGGTTGATCGGCGCGCGCGCCTTGCCGCATGGCACGAATGGCCACATGCGCCTCGCCATATTCCAGCCGAAACAGGCGGCCGCCCGTTAAAAAACGTACCGTGACATCGGGGTGGATGGCCTGAAACTCGGTCAAGGCTGGTGTGATAAAGCGCGAAAGTTCAACAATAGATGTCACCACCAATTCGCCCGAAATAGACCCTGTCTGGCCTTTGATACGGCTGGCCAACCCTGAAAACTGTTCTTGTGTGGTTTGCGCGACCGATAGCAAATCGCGCCCTGCCTCGGTGGGGGTATAACCGCGGGCATGGCGTTGAAACAGTTTCAGACCCAGCCGCGCCTCTAGCGCGTCGATATGGCGGATCACTGTGGCATGATGCACGGCCATCGCCTCGGCCGCGCCAGATACTGTGCCGCGCTGGGCGACGTGCATCGCGGTGCGAATTTCGTCCCAGTTTTCCATAATCAGCACCTTCGCCCAAACCCGCGCACGCTTGCGGGCAGCAAACCCAAATCCGCCCGCAGGCGCAAGGGGGCATGAACGGGGCGAAGCATTTACCACCTGTTTAGACAGGGCGGCCTACAATGGGTATTGTTTCCGTATGCTCACCAATCTTGCGCGGGCGGGCGCGGTCTGATTTAAAACGACAAACGCGAATTTTGGGAGCGCGGCACAGTGTTTGAAACGCGAGATATTTTTTGCCACATTCGTTTTTCCTTTTTCGGGCAAACCGACACTCGGCTGAAACCCGAAGATCATGACGCCGCCCAAGTGCAACTGTATGACGAAACCCGCATGGCGCGGCGGTTTTTTCTGTTTGAAAACTTGACCTTACCTAGCCTGCGCGCGCAGACCGACCGCGATTTCAAAGTGGTGGTCATGTCATCTGACATTATGCCCGAACGGTTCAAAGACCGTCTGCGGGCGATAACGGCGCAGGACAGCAATGTCATTTTAGATTTTTCCAGCCGCCGCAACGGGGCCTTTGCCTTTCGCCAGCATATCGAAGACAGCCTTGGCGCGGGGCTTTACAAGACCGCTGTGCATTTTCGGCTGGATGATGATGACGCGCTGGCCAGCAATTATATCGCCCGCCTGCGGGCTGTCAGCTATGGTCTAAGTGTCGGAACTCATGTCACTTTTCCGTCTGGGCTGACGCTGTTTCCCATCGAGGCTGGCGGCGACAAAGGGGCGGTTATGCCGCATCGGAAATTGCTGATTGGGCTGGGGCTGGCGATTATTTGCGGGGCAAGTTTCCGCAAAAACCCGTTTCAAATGATGCACGGCAATGTCTGGCAGCGCTGGCCTGTGGTGTCTGACCCCACCTTCAACGCCTATATCCGCACACATCATCATGATAATGACACGCTAGAGGCACAAGATAGAGTGTTAGAAGAGAACCGCCGCATCCTGACAGGGCGCAAATCGGGCGGGATTGCCGAGCGGGTGGATGAGATTGTGGCGAAAAGCTTTGCCTTTACCGATCAGGCGCGGCTGTGCGGGCTGATCGGCGGGGTGCGGGCGGTGCAATCACTGGCAGATTTGCCGTCTGTTTAGCGTATGTTATCCGTATGTTTGGCGTATTGCATCCGTAGGGACGCGGCGCGCGGGGCGGTAACGGGGGCTTCATGCGCGCGGGGTTAGGATGGCGGCACGATCTGCCACAAGACCTAACACCGAGAACCCATGACCACGAAAAAGCAATCCGAAGCCGCCTTTCACCAACTGGCCCAAGTGATGCGCGATCTAGAGGGCGATCTTGGCTGGCGGCTGAAAGACAGCCCCCGAATCCCCGCCGCATGGCCCGAGATTGCGCAAGAACGCATCCAGCCGCTGAAGCAACCCGTGACCCTGCGCATCGACGAAGATGTGATCAAATTCTTCCGCGCCATGGGGCAGGGCCACCTGACCCGCATGAACGCCGTGCTGCGCACGTTTATGCTGGCAAGGCTGGCCGAGGTGGTGAAGGCGCAGGAGGAATACAAACCCCCGCCCGAGGAAGAGAAGCTGAGCGAAGAGGATCGGCTGTTTGCTGCGTTTGTGCAATGGGTTGGGAAGCAAGGGCTAAGCGAAGATGCGAAAGTGGAC
>CAMAWZ010000195.1 GCA_945861995.1 Pseudorhodobacter antarcticus | reverse complement strand
AGTTAGGAAGGCGCAAACGCGCGACTGCTTCCTAACTCTGCAAATATCCTCGGGGTGAATTGGCCGCAGGCCAAGAGGGGGGCGAGCCCCCCTTTATGCCCACAGAACCGGCACCATCGAGGCAACCAAAAGCGCCGCCATCGTCCAGTTGAACGCACGCAAGCGGACGGGATTTTGCAAAAGCGCGCGCAGCCCTTCGCCCATGGCGCACCACAGCGCAACCGAGGGCAAGTTAACGGCGGCAAAGACCAAACCCACGACAATAATCTCCACAAAACTGCCGTCCCCGCCGTACACCGTGGCGGCGGTGATCGCCATGGCAATGGCCTTGGGGTTGACCCATTGAAATGCGGCGGCTTGCAAGAACGTCAGGGGCGATGCACCTGTTTTGCCTGCCGAAGGGGCGGCAGAATGGGCAATTTTCCATGCCAGCCACGCCACATAGACCACAGCCGCCAGTTTCAGGCCAATCATCACCTGCGGCACGGCGTGCAGCGCGGCGGCCAGACCCAGCCCCATGACCAGCACCATAAAGGCATGGCCTACGCTGATACCCAGCATATGCGGCAAACTGCGCCGAACCCCAAAATTCGCCCCAGATGCAAGTAGCATCATGTTATTCGGCCCTGGCGTGGCGCTGGTGGCAAAGGCATAGGCAATCAGGGGGATGAGTGTGTTTTCCATGCCCTATTATTGCAGTATCTGGCGAATTTTGGTTGCAAATCAGCGAATTCTCTCCAAAAGTTTGCAACAAATGGTGAAGATCGACGACATAGACCATAAAATATTGCGCGCGCTGTCCAATGATGCGCGGCAATCAAACTTGGCCGTGGCCGAAAAGGTCGGCCTATCCCCCAGCGCCTGCCTGCGCCGTGTGCAGGAATTGGAACGCAACGGCGTGATAAAAGGTTACCGCGCGGTGCTTGACCCTGCCAAACTGGGGCTTGGATTTCTGGCCTATGTCACGGTGGGTCTGAACAGCCATACCAAAGCCGCGCAAGAGGCGTTTGAACGCGCCATGTCGCGCGCGGCGGCGGTGGTGGAATGCCACAATATCACGGGCACAGTGGAATATCTTTTGCGCGTGGAAACCCCCGATCTGGCCGCCTATAAACATTTTCACACCGAGATTTTGGGTGTACTGCCACAGGTGAATGCGATCACGTCCTTTGTGGTGATGGACAGCCCCAAGGACATGCGTGCCTAGCAGCGCCGACCTTGTCGATACTTCTTGCCGCTTCGACATATCGCCCCTAGCTTGGGAACAAATTCACAAGGAGGCTAAGATGACCCACCGGTTCGACACTCTTGCCATTCACGCAGGCACTGCGCCCGATCCTGCCACAGGCGCGCGGCAGGTTCCCATTTATCAGACCACCGCCTATGTGTTTCGCGATGCCGATCACGCCGCGAAATTGTTTAACCTGCAAGAGGTTGGCTATATCTATTCGCGCCTGACCAACCCCACCATTTCGGCGCTGGCGAACCGCGTCTGCGCGCTGGAAGGCGGGGCGGGGGCGATTTGTTGCTCGTCGGGGCACGCAGCCCAAATCATGGCGCTGTTTCCACTGATGGCACCGGGGCGCAATGTTGTCGCTTCGACCCGCCTGTATGGCGGCACGATCCAGCAGTTTTCCAACACCATTCGCAAATTCGGTTGGTCGGCGAAGTTTGTTGATTTTGATGACCCAAAGGCGATTGAAGCAGCGATTGATGGCGATACCCGCGCGATTTTCTGCGAGACCATTTGCAACCCTGGCGGCGCGATTTCGGATCTGGATGCCATTGCGCGCGTGGCCGATATGGCGGGCCTGCCGCTGATTGTCGATAACACCACCGCCACGCCCTACCTGTGCCGCCCCATCGAACACGGCGCAACTTTGGTGGTGCATTCGGCCACGAAATACCTGACGGGTAACGGCACTGTCACAGGCGGGGTTGTGGTGGACAGCGGCAAATTTAACTGGTCGGCATCGGATAAGTTCCCCAGCCTATCGCAGCCCGAACCCGCCTATCACGGGCTGGTGTTTCACCCGACTTTGGGCGGGATGGCCTTTACCTTCCACTCCATCGCCATTGGCCTGCGCGATTTGGGCATGACCATGAACCCCCAAGGCGCGCATTACATTTTGATGGGAATTGAAACGCTATCGCTGCGGATGCAGCGCCATGTGGAAAACGCGCAAATGGTGGCCGAATGGCTGGAAAAAGACGCGCGGGTGGAAAAGGTCGACTATGCGGGTCTTACATCCAACCCCTATCACGCGCTGGCGCGCAAGATCACGCCAAAGGGTGCGGGGGCGCTGTTTACGGTGGCGGTTAAGGGCGGCTATGATGCCTGCGTGAAGTTGGTGGATAGCGTGAAGCTGTTTAGCCATGTCGCCAACCTTGGCGACACGCGCAGCTTGATCATTCACCCCGCTTCAACAACGCACCGCCAGTTGTCGGAAGATGCACAAGTTGCCGCCGGGGCCGCGCCCAATGTGATCCGCCTGTCTATTGGGATCGAGGATGTCCGCGATATCATCGCCGATTTGGATCAGGCGCTGACAGCGGCGACCCAATAACAACATGGGGGCGGTTTGCGTCGCCCCCTGCTTTTCTTACTGGACGATTTCAAACACCACGGTGACCTGCGCCGATATGCCAATCTCGCCGCCTGCGATGGGAACAGATGCTTCGTCCATTGCGGCCTTTAGCATTGGCATGGGGCTGACATAGCCGCCATTTTCGCTGATCGACACGATCTTGCCAAGACTCGCCCCTGCGGCTGTAACCAGTTCGGTCGCCTTAGCTGTCGCATCTTTGATCGCCGATTGGCGCGCCTGTGATTGCGCGGGTTTAGGGTCCGATTGCTCAAAACTAAGCCCGTTTAGCGTATTGGCCCCGTCTTTGACAGCCGCATCCACCACACCGCCCAAAATCGCCAAATCGCGCACCCGGGCGGTAAGCATATTGCTGGCCGTATAGCCCCGAATTTCAGGCGTTTTCATGGGATCTTCCTGCACCCAGTTGGGCTGAAGCTGCAGGTTTGATGTTTGCAAATCGCGCGGCTCGATCCCCGCAGCCGCAAGACGGTCCATCACAGCCTGCATTGCTGCATTATTCTGCGACATCGCATCTGCTGCCGTCTCTGCAAGGGTGGTCACCCCAAGTGACACGCTGGCCATATCAGGGGCAGCGGAAACCATCCCCTCGCCCGTAACTGTAATTATCCCTGCGCCTTCGGCCAAAGCTGGGCCACTGGCCGCCCCAATGCAAAAAACAATAACTGCTGATGTCAATAAATTGCGCATGTGTTCTTCCCAAGCAAATCAACTGAAAGATGTTATGCCCAATTCCTCCTGTTCTTTCTAGGGTTTTACTTGCCCTTTTTGCCCATTTAGGCGAAAAGCTGCTATAAACAAAAAAAACAGACGCGCGGGCGTTTATCGATGGGCGTGAATTGTGTTAGGCAGGCGCGATGAAACCAGATTTTGCCCTAGATTTCCGCAACACTCAGATAGCGCTTTTGCATCGGCAAGAGACGGGCTGGGCCATTATTGGCCGCGTTGCGATGGACGATCCTGATCTGGACGCAGCTATGGCGTATTTGCGCGCAACCGCGCTGGGTCTTTCGCCGCGTGGCGTGTCTTCCAAACTGATTTTGCCCAATGAGGCGATCCATTACACCGAACTTTCGAACTTGCCCTATGGCCACGACCAACGCAGAGCGGCGATTGCGCAAGCGCTGGCGGGCCGCACCCCGTATGATGTGAGTGATTTGATATATGATTGGACAGATGCTGGCGCATCCGCCCATGTCGCCGTAATTGCCCGTGAAACCTTGGAAGAGGCGGAAGGCTTTGCCAGCCAGCACCGCTTTAACCCGATTTACTTTGCCGCCCTGCCCGACCAAGGCGGATATGATGGCGAAGTTTGGTTCGGCGCGACCCTGCTCTCGGGCACCTTGCTGGCGCAGGGCGAAGTTATAGAGCGTGATGATGTGACGCTTTTGGCCGTGGACGCCGATGTTGCCCCCACGGCAGCACTGGCGGCAAGTGATTTTGAAATGGGCGCGGCACTGGGTACAGACCCAATCAGCCCAGACCAGTTGGACCAAGACCCTGCAGAGGCGCAGCCCGATCAGCCCACCCTTGATGCGCGCGATCTACCGACAGACCCTGCCCCGCTGTCGCAGCAAGACAGCCGCGAAGTTTTGCAAGATTTTGTGATCGATGGCCCAGCCGCGCAAAATGTTCCGGCTAATGTGGCATATCCTGCCCCCGATCAAGCGCCGCCATTGGGTCTGGAACCCAAGATAGACCCAGTGCTTGCGCCTGCAGCCCCGTTACAGCCAGAAGCCCCACGCGCGGCTATTGAGGATAGTCAGCAAACGCTGCCCGCCAGCTTTGAGGCGGCTTTTGCCGAAACACCAGAGCCAACAGGCCCAGCGGCATTAGCCGATGCGGCAGAAGCCCCAATGGCGGTGGATGTCCCGCTGATCGACGATCTACCTGCCTTGGCAGAGATTGAAGAAAAACCGCAAACCCGCACCGAAAAAATTCTGGCTGCATTTGCTGCGCGCCGCGGCGGCGCTTTGTCGAAGACCGAAACCGAAACCAAAACGCGGCGTTTTGAACCCGTGCTGCGGGCGTCAAAGGCAGGCGATGTGCAGCCCAACCTGTCGCTGGATCAAACATCCAATAACGCTGGGCCTGAGGCGCTTTCCGCTCCCACCCAAGTCCCAGATTTGCTGCTGCCTCAAAATGCTGTATCCGTTGCCGAAGTGGCATATCCAGACCCACAGCCCGCAGTCCCAGCTTCAAGCCTTCCAAAACTGGGCGTGCCCGATACAAAACTGGGCCGCGCACCTGAAGTGCCCACGATGTCTGGCCTAAGGCCCGCAGTTGTTAAACACGTGCCCGCCAAGCCGCAGTCGCAAAAGAAGCAAGA
>CAMAWZ010000194.1 GCA_945861995.1 Pseudorhodobacter antarcticus | reverse complement strand
GATTGCATCGGTCACTGCGGTGGCAGGGCAAAAGGTGTTGCCGGGCGATCTGCTGCTGACCATCGAAGCGATGAAGATGGAAACAGGCATCCACGCCGACCGCGCGGGCGTGGTCAAAGCCGTCTTTGTTCATGCGGGCAGCCAGATCGAAGCAAAGGATTTGTTGATCGAATTGGAATAGGCGGCCCCAGCAGTCAGCCCCAGTAGGCCGCCTAAAGGCCCGCTTAGGCCAATTCGAGTGCGCCCTTCAGCCACGGCCATTCGCCATGCGCGGGGGCAATCACCCTTGCTTGGATCAGCGTGCGCATTTGCGTGGCGATTTGCGCAGGAATATCGCGCAGCACGCCTTCGCGGGCAATCAGCGACAGGCGGCGCGACAGCGGCGCAAAGGGCAAGGGCGCGGCCGTAACCCCTGCATGAAACCGCGATCCATGATGCAGCGCAAGGGGCGGCAAAATCGTCCAGCCCTGCCCGCCCGCCACCATCGCCAATATCGCGCGGTAACTGTCGAGTTCGAAGCGATGTGCAAGGCGAATGTTTTGGCGCGCCAAATGCGCCGCGATTTGGCGGCCCATCACATGGCGTTCGGTGTATTGGATCAGCGGCAAATCCGCGCCTTCCTGCCCTTTGGGATAAATCGCCATAAAGGGTTCGCTCATCAGCGGATGCACCTCGCGCCACGCCTCAAACGTGCCCTCTGGCCCGATATCGGTGACCACCACAATATCCAAAGCGCGGGTTTCCAACTGATCCAGCAGGCGGTGGCTGGCCCCCGTTTCCAGCAAGAACCGGCACCCCTTTAAATCCTGCGCCAGCGTGGTCAGCAGTTGCGGCGTCACCTCGTTATCGAAATCTTCGATCATCCCAAGGCGCAACGTGGTCATCCCACCCAAATCGGCCATCGCCAAATCGGCCCGCGCTTCGGCTTCGGCGTTTAGGATAGTTTGCGCATGGCGGCGAAACATGATGCCCGCCTGCGTCAGGTGCATTGGGCGTGCCGAGCGATCTAAAAGCTGCGCACCCATCGCGGCCTCGACCACAGCCAGTTGCTGGCTAATCGCCGAAGGGCTTACGCCCAGCCGCTTGGCAGCCCCCGAAATCGTGCTCTCGTCCGCCACGGCCAAGAACACCTCGATCCCCCACAGCGTCACGCGCCCCGGCGCAGGTTGCGGCATAGCTACAGCTTGGACAGTTTGTCTTGCAGCGCGGCGAATTGCTTTTTGATCTCGGCCAGTTCGGCGGCCGCATCACTGGAACCTGCACTATCGTCGCGCGGTGCGTCCGCAGGCTTATCCTCGCCGCCCCAGCCTGGCACGCCCGCCATCATGGTTTTCATAAACGCCTCTTGCTGGCGGCGCATCAAATCAAACCCTGGCATTGCCGCCATCGGGTTTGGAATGGCATTCATGTTTTCAATCACTTTGGTCTGCCCATCGCGCAACATCTCGAAACTGGCGGCCAAAAACTGCGGCACGACCGATTGAATATTGGTGGTATAACTGCGCACCAAATCGGTCAAAACATTAGTCGGCAAAACGGTATCGCCCTTGGATTCATGCTCGGCCACGATTTGCAGCAGATATTGCCGTGTCAGATCATCGCCCGATTTCAGATCAACGATCTGCACTTCGCGCCCCGCCCGCACAAAGCCTGCAATGTCCTCTAGCGTGACGTAATCCGACGTTTCGGTGTTATACAACCGACGGCTTGCATAGCGCTTAATCAACAGCGGCTTTTGCGTCTCGCTCATGTGGCCCCCCCCCAGTCATGGTGCATATTGCATCTGCAAACAAGCTTACGGCAGCGCAGAAAAAAAACAAGAGCGGGCACGATGGCCCGCTCTTTTACTTCACTCAAAACGTGCGCTTACTTTGCAGCAGCGGCTTTTTTCACAGTGGCGGTTGCTTCGGTGGTGACTTTTTGCACAGCGGCGGTTGCTTCAGCAGCCACGTCTTTGCCAGCAGCCATCAGCAACTCAACAGTGTCCAGTTGCACTTTTTTCGCGATTTCTGCGAAAGCGGCCATATGCTCGGCAGCGGTTTCGGCAGAAGCCGAAGCGAAATCGGTTGCAGCTTTGGTGTAATCGGCCACTTCGGTCTTTGCCACAGCAGCGGTCGAGATTTTGGCCAAGGTGTCTTTGGTCCATTTTGCCGACAGGTCAGCCGACTTTTCAGCAGCTTCCAGCGCGACTTTGGCCATTTTCTCGCCAAAAGCAGCTTGGGTTTTGAACGCGGTCTGCATGGCGGTGGTGTCCATTGGGAACTTTGCCATCATGTCTGTCATAACTTTGGTGAAATCGGTGGTGGTTGCCATGTCAGGCTCCTGTGATTGATGTTCGGTGTCTATTCTATGCCCAGAACATATATGCTGCACCGCAGCATTGCAAGAGTTTTCTGCGCTGCGGCATCATTAACCCTAACCCATTGTCAGCTGAGGAAAATAACCGCCCCGCAACCTATGGTTACAAAACTGATACAAAAAATTCTTGTTTTGGTAGCGGTATCAGGCCTTTGGGCTGGCCAGAACATAGGTTCCTGGGGCCGCGCATAACACGGGGTGATTCGGACTGCCCAATGCAGGTGCAGCAATTCGCGCGCCCGAACGACCCGCCAGCCACGCCGCCCAACGCGGCCACCAAGACCCCGCATGAAACTGCGCGCCTGCTTTCCAATCTTCAGGTTTACCTGCAATTGGGGCCGAATTGGTGTAATGGCCATATTTATCTTTGCTGGGCGGGTTCACAATGCCCGCGATATGGCCCGATTGCGCCAGAACAAAGGTTTTCTCGGCAGCGCCCATTTGCGCAATGCCATTAAAACTGCCGCGCCAATGGGCGATATGATCCGTCTCGCAGGCTATGGCATAAATCGGCAATGTCACATCCGACAGGCGCACAGGCTTGCCCATCACGCGGTACGTGCCCTCTGCGAACCCATTGTCTTGGCACAGATCGCGCAAATACTGCGTGGCCATTTTGGCAGGCAGGTTCGTGCCATCGCCGTTCCAATACAGCAAATCAAACGCAGGCGGCGTTTGCCCCATCATGTAAGATTTGATCGCAGGCGTCCAAATCAACTCATTCGATCGCAAAAACGAAAATGTGCGCGCCATAAAGGTCTTGGACAAAATCCCATCGGCAGCCGATTGCCGTTCTATCCCATCCACAAAGTCGTTTTCCAAAAACACGCCCACTTCGCCCGGGTCGGAAAAATCGGTCAATGTGGTAAAGAACGTGGCCGATTTCGCAGGGCTTTGCCCGTGTTTTTGCAAATGCGCCAGCGTCAGGCCCAGTGTGGTGCCCGCAATGCAATAGCCCACCACATTTATCTGCGCCTGCCCCGTAATCGCGCGCACTGTATCGAACGCTTTCAAATACCCGTCTTGGATATAGTTATCCATCGAAGTGTCGGCATAACTGCCATCGGGGTTGACCCAAGACACTACAAACAGCGTAAAGCCCTGATCGACGATCCATTTGATCAAGCTGTTGCGCGCGCCCAAATCCAGCACGTAAAACTTGTTGATCCAAGGCGGAAAAATCAGCAGCGGGGTTTCGTAAACTGTATCTGTGCTGGGGCTGTATTGGATCAATTCGAACATTTTGTTGCGAAACACCACCGCGCCCGCTGTGGTGGCCAAATTCTCGCCCACGCGAAAGGCGCTGCGATCTGCCAGCGATACCGCCAGCGCGCCGTCATTCGCCTCGACATCGGCGACAAGGTTTTCCAGCCCCGCCACAAGGCTTTGCCCATCGGTCGCAATCGCCTTTTCCAGCGCATCGGGGTTGGTGGCCAGAAAATTGGTCGGCGCCATCATATCGACGATTTGTCTGGTGAAATAGTCCAGCCGCGCGCGTTCGCGCTCGGCCAAACCTTCCATTTCGCCAACTGTCGACTGCACGGCATCGGCCCCAATCAGATACTGCTGTTTGACGAAATTGAAAAACGGGTGCGTTGTCCAAAGCGGGTTGGAAAAGCGCCGATCTTGCGGCGTGGCGTCCGCAGGTGCACGAAATTCGCCGCTGGCAAGGGCCTTTTGCGCCTCGGCGTAATGCGACAGGGTTTTGCCCCAATAGCTGACTTGATGTTCAATAATTTTGCTGGGATTCTGCATCATTGTTGACAGATAGGCAGCCGCGGCCTGCATCATCATCTCTTGGCCAGGCCCATCCAGCGCGGTGTCATGCGCCTTTTGCGCGGCCAGCGCCCCTGTCAGGCGCAGGGATAACTCTTCGATTTTCTTCAGGTTTTCGGTTAATTTTTTCAGTTTTGCGGCGTTTTCTTGGGTATTTTGATCGCTGTGCTGTGGCGCGTCCGCCTGCGCGCCGCCACCATTTTGCGACGATTTTCCATTATCTGTTGTCATCGCAAAGCTTCTCCCCTAACTTTGCTGCTGCGCAGCATTGTCTGCACCATAGCCCCTGATGGCCGTCTTCCACGGCACAGCGGGTACCCAGCAGGGGCCTTACCCCGCAAGGAGTCGTGATGAAGTATATGGCCACTTATGACCTTATGGAAAGCCTTCGTAATACGAATGCGTGGATGGGTGCATCAGCGCGGGCATTGGCCTCTTATCCCGCCTTCGCGCTGGTGCCGAACCCGATGCTGCAATGGGCCGCCGCATGGGGCGAGGTGACCGAGCGCAGCTTTGAACGTATGGTGGCCAAGCCTGATTGGGCCATCAGATCGATTCCCACCGCCGACGGGCAAGATCACCTTGTCGATGTCGTGACCGAAATCGACAAGCCCTTTGGCGATTTGATCTATTTTTCAGTGCGCCGCCGTGCCCCGATGGCGCGCAAAGTGCTGCTGATCGCCCCGATGTCGGGCCATTACGCCACCCTTTTGCGCAGCACTGTCGCTAGCCTTTTGCCCGATGCCGATATTTATGTGACCGATTGGCGTAATGCGCGCGAAGTTCCCGTTTCGGCGGGCAAATTCGATATCGAAGATTACAC
>CAMAWZ010000193.1 GCA_945861995.1 Pseudorhodobacter antarcticus | reverse complement strand
AGTGCGCGGGTTTGGGCGTCGCTGGCCCCTGCGATCACGCCGCCCACTTTGGTTGCTGCCGAAAACAGCGCGGCGGTTTTTCCGCGCACGACTTGCAAATAAATCGCCTCGGTTGTCGCCAGATCTTGGGCTGCGGTCAGTTGCAACACCTCGCCTTCGGCAATGGTGGCAGACGCATTGGCCAAAATATCCAAAACCCGCAGCGATCCCGTTTCCAACATCAACTGAAAGCTGCGCGAAAACAGATAATCGCCCACCAAAACCGATGATTTATTATCCCACAAAAGGTTTGCCGTGGGCCGCCCGCGCCGCCGCTGGCTTTCATCGACAACATCATCATGCAGCAAAGTAGCGGTGTGAATGAATTCCACCGTGGCGGCCAAGTGAATATGAAAAGGGCCGTCATAGCCGCACATCCGCGCCGCCGCCAAGGTCAGCATGGGGCGCAGGCGCTTGCCGCCAGCGTCGACCAAATGCGCGGTCACTTCGGGGATGCGCGGCGCGTGCTGTGATGCCATCCGCGTGCGGATCATCACATTGACCGCGTCCATGTCGCCCGCCAACAGGGCAGCCAATCGGTCATGTGGTTTTTGGGCGGCGGTCTGCATATGGGTCACGGCTTTCCTCATCTGTGGACGACGGCGGACAGGGCGGCTAGATTGGCGGGATGAAGCTGTTGCTCTCCACCACCGACCCCACCGCGATTCCCTTCGCGCAAGTCCTTCTTGACGGCGAGGGTATAGACAGTTTTGCGCTGGACGTCCACATGCACGCGCTGCACGGGGCGATGGGCTTTTTGCCGCGCCGCCTGATGGTACATCCGCGCGATCATTTCCGCGCCCGCGCTGTGCTGTTGGACAATGGCTTTGCCGAGGTGGATTTGGAACCGTGATGCAGCTTTCGCATGATGCCTTTCTGTGCGGCAGGTTGCATTTGTGGCAGCCCGTGGCGGGATACCGCGCCGCGACCGATGCGGTGTTGCTGGCGGCGGCTTGTCCTGCCGCGCCTGGCCAATTGGTTTTGGATTTGGGCTGCGGCGTGGGGGCGGCCAGCCTGTGTTTGGCCGCGCGCGTGCCAGACCTGCACCTAGCGGGGCTAGAGGTGCAGGCCGAATATGCAGACCTAGCCCGCCGTAACGCCGCCGAAAATGGCTTTGCCATGCAGGTCGAAACGGGCGATTTGGCCGCGATGCCGCGCGCCCTGCGCCGCGATTTTGACCATGTCATTGCCAACCCGCCCTATTATCCAAAAGGCGGCACGCCCAGCCCTGATGCGGGCCGCGCCACCGCCTTGCAGGTGGGCGATGCTGCTTTGGGCGATTGGGTGCGCGCCGCCGCGCGCCGCCTTGCTCCGCGCGGTTGGCTGACCCTGATTTGCGGCGCAGATGGTCTGCCCGAAGTGCTGGCGGCGATGGGCGACAAACTGGGATCAGCCGCCGTTTTGCCCCTAACCGCGCGCGATGGCCGCCCCGCGCTGCGCATTATTCTGCGCGCGCGTAAAACGGGCAAAGGGGCGTTTCGCCTGCTGGCCCCCTTTGTCGTTCACGCAGGTGACGTGCATGACGGCGACCGTGAAAGCTATACCGATGCCGCGAATGCCGTTTTGCGCGGCGGCGAAAGTCTTTCCGCAGCATTTGAGTAAAATTTTTGCCCCTTTTATGTGAAGAATTGATGACAGAATCGTAAAACTGTGCTGCACTGGTCTTACGGCTTTTTAACCTAGGAGGTTCGAATGACTGTTGCTTCCCACATCGTTGAATTGAAAAGAAAGCACGAGCATCTTTCAGATGCAGTGGAACGCGCGCAGCGCAGCCCAGCGGTGGATGCGCTGCAGATCGCTGAAATGAAAAAGCAAAAGCTAAAGCTGAAGGAAGAAATCAGCCGTCTTGCCCAACATTAAGGTGGCTTTTCGCTAATCGCCAGACGGTTTCGCGGCGCTGGCAGCCAGCGCCGCCCCTGCCGTGATCAGCAGCGCAGCCAAGGCCAGCGCCGGCGTAGCTGTGCTTATGCCTGCCGCGATCAAGGCCAATGTCGATAGCAATGGTGCAGCATAACTGGCCGCGCCCAAAAACTGGATGTCGCCACGTTTCATGCCGATATCCCATGTGAAAAACGCAATTCCAACAGGGCCAAGGCCCAAGGCAATCACGCTGCCCCAGCCCAGCGCACCCGCAGGCCACTGCGTTTGTTCAAACCCGAAATGCGCCAACGCAGACAAAACTGCCGTGGCCGCGCAATAAACAGTCACGGCTTCGGTAGGAACCTCGCGCACAAAGGCTGATGCGACGGAATAACTGCTCCAGACCAGCGCGCAAAGGAAGGCCAGCGCCAGTGCCGCAATCGGCGCGCCTGTGCTGGGCGCCTGAAGCACAATCACTGCCGCGCCGATCAGCCCCAACGCCGCGCCTATGATGGGCCGCGCCGTCAGCCGCGCGCCCGGCAGCAGCCCAGACATCAGCACAATCAGCAGCGGCCAAAGATAGGCAATCAGCCCCGTGCTGGCATCAGGCCCAAGCCGAAAGGCGGTGAAATACAGAAGATGATAGCCAAACAGCCCCGCTGTGCCAAAGGCATAAACCCGCAGCGGCACGCCGCGCAGTACGGCAAACCCTCGCCGCGCTGTCCATATCAGGCCGACCAGTGCGCCAATGCCAAAGGTCATCGCGTTCAGTTGCAAAGGCGGCACAGGGCTGGCGAAAATGGTCAGCAGCGCCAGAAGCGACCATAGAAGAATGGCCGAGAATCCGATCAGTGTTGGGCGGTGCGTTTTCATACCGCTTTGTGGCAAAGGGCCAGTTCCTTGACCAGCCCTTTGCTTTCACTTGGATGAAAATACCTACAATCCGCTAAACCACGAACTGCCCGCCATTGGCCGACAGGGTCGATCCCGTGATGAACCCCGCATCATCCGACGCCAAAAACACCACCGCGCGGGCAATTTCCGAAGGCTCGCCCAAACGGCCCACGGGAATCTGGGGCAAGATACGCTCGTTCAGCACCTTTTCATCAATCGCTTTGACCATTTCGGTAGCGATATAGCCGGGGCAGATCGCATTTACTGTGATGCCTGCGCGCGCGCCTTCGGCCGCAAGCGCCTTGGTAAAGCCCAGATCACCCGACTTGGCTGCGGAATAGTTCACTTGCCCCGCTTGGCCTTTTTGCCCATTGATCGAAGAAATGTTGATGATCCGCCCAAATTTGCGATCGCGCATCCCATTCCAAACTGGGTGGGTCATGTTGAACAGGCCCGAAAGGTTGACGTCGATCACCTCTTTCCACTGGGCAGGGGTCATTTTGTGAAACATCGCATCGCGGGTAATGCCTGCGTTATTGACCAGCACTGCGATAGGGCCTAGCGCGGCCTCGACCTGCGCCACGCCTGCGGTGCAAGCGTCATAATCGGCGACCGACCATTTGAAAGTTTTGATCCCTGTCTCGGCGGTAAAGGCGGCTGCGGCCTCGTCATTGCCCGCATAGTTCGCCGCCACGATATAGCCAGCCTCTTTCAGCGCCACCGACACCGCCGCGCCAATCCCGCGCGAGCCCCCTGTTACCAAAGCCACTTTTGACATTCTGCCCTCCCAGACCAAGATTTGAAACCTTGTTACCGAAAAGCAAATCCCAGCGCAATATTGTTGCGCTGGGTTTTTTGATTTTGTTTTTGTATGTCGAATACCACGCGCGACTTTTGTTCGCGCTGGGCAAGTCCTAGGCGCGCTCTAGGCACATGGCCACACCCATGCCGCCACCGATGCAAAGTGTTGCCAACCCCTTTTTCCCGCCCGAACGGGCCATTTCAAACAGCAGCGTGTTCAAAATCCGTGCGCCCGATGCGCCGATCGGATGGCCAATCGCAATCGCACCGCCGTTGACGTTCACGCGGGCAGGATCCCAGCCCATGTCTTTGTTCACAGCGCAGGCTTGGGCGGCGAACGCTTCATTCGCTTCGACCAGGTCCAGATCGGCGGCGCTCCAACCTGCCTTTTCCAGCGCCTTGCGGCTGGCATGGATCGGCCCCACCCCCATAATTGCAGGATCAAGCCCTGCCGTGGCATAGCTGGCAATCCGCGCCAAGGGAGTTAGCCCGCGCTTGGCGGCCTCGGCTTCGGACATCAGCAAAACGCCCGACGCGCCATCATTCAGGCCCGAAGCATTCCCCGCCGTCACACTGCCGTCTTTCGTAAAGGCAGGGCGCAGCTTTTGCATCGATTCCAGCGTCGCCCCGTGGCGGATATACTCGTCTGCATCCACCACAACATCGCCCTTACGGGTTTTGATGGTAAAGGGGATAATCTCATCGGCAAACTTGCCCGCCTTTTGCGCGGCCTCGGCCTTCAGTTGGCTTTGCAGGGCGAATTCGTCCTGCATCTCGCGCGAGATGTGCCATTGGTTTGCAACGTTCTCGGCAGTGATGCCCATGTGATAGCCGTTGAACGCATCCCAAAGCCCATCGCGGATCATGCTGTCGATAAAGTTCAGATCGCCCATTTTCTGCCCCGCGCGCAAATGCGCAACATGGGGGGAAAGGGACATATTTTCTTGGCCGCCCGCCATGACAATACCCGCATCGCCAAGTTGCACGTGCATCGCCCCCAGCGCCACAGCGCGCAGGCCCGAACCGCACACTTGGTTGATCGACCAAGCGCTTGCCTCTTTCGCAAGGCCAGCCTTGATATGTGCTTGGCGGGCGGGGTTTTGACCCTGACCAGCGGTCAACACCTGGCCCAAAATGGTTTCGGACACTTCGGCAGGATCAATTCCCGCGCGGGCAATCACACCCGAAATCATTGCCGCGCCCAGATCATGCGCAGGGGTAGCCGCGAAGGCTCCATTAAAGCTGCCGACAGCGGTGCGACCTGCCGCCACGATTACAACATTGGTCATAAATCTCTCTCCCCGATGACACCACGGCGGCGCATTGGCCAAGCCGCCACACTTAAATGCCTAGGCCGCGATTGGTTGAAATGCAAGCGGACAAAGCGGCGATATGCAGGGGTAA
>CAMAWZ010000192.1 GCA_945861995.1 Pseudorhodobacter antarcticus | reverse complement strand
CGGCTGGCGCGCCCCGCAGCGGGTCACGCTCGCCCAAAAGCGCGGCGAGAGGGGCGGCAGATGACCCTGCGCGCAGCAGCATATGCCCAAGACGCGGGTGCAGCGGCAGGGCCGCCAAAGCGCGGCCATGATCCGTGATACGCCCGCCGTCAAGCGCGCCCAAATCCCCCAGCAGCGCCCGCGCTTCGGCCAAGGCAGGGGCAGGCGGCGGGGTAAGGAATGGCAGATCATCGCTGCCCCACTGCGCCAATTCCAAGGCCAGCGAAGTTAAGTCAGCCACGGCAATTTCGGGTGGAGGAAAGGCAGCCAGCGCCCCCTCTTCGCCCTTTGTCCATGCGCGATAGCATATGCCTGCCGCAACACGCCCCGCACGGCCCGCGCGCTGCGTTGCCTCGGCACGCGACACCCGTTCGGTCACAAGGCGCGCCATGCCAGAGGCAGGATCAAACCGCGCCCGCCGCGCCCGCCCGCCATCGATCACAACGCGAATATCCGGAATGGTCAGCGAGGTTTCGGCAATAGATGTCGCCAGCACAATCTTGCGGTTTTGGCTGGAGGCAAGGGCGGCGCGCTGGGCCGCAAACTCCATCGCGCCAAACAGCGGGCGAATATCGCAGCCTGCGACTTTGCCCAAAAGCAGGGCTTCGACTTGGCGGATTTCCCCTTCGCCTGGCAGAAACACCAGCACGCCGCCCGTGGTTTCGTGCACCGCCTGCGCGATAAGCCCCGCCATCATGGCAGGGAAACGCAGGCTGGCATCGGGGCTGCGCGCCAGCCAGCGGGTTTCCACGGCAAAAGTCCGCCCTTCGGACGTGATGCGCGGTGCATCGCCCATAAGGGCCGCGACGGGGGCTGCGTCCAGCGTGGCGGACATCGCGATAATCACCAAATCCTCGCGCAGCGCGCCGCGAATCTCTAGGGCAAGGGCAAGGCCCAAATCAGCGGACAAACTGCGTTCGTGAAATTCGTCAAAAATCACCGCGCCAACGCCGCGCAGTTCGGGGTCTGACTGAATCATGCGCGTAAGAATGCCTTCGGTGACCACTTCGATACGGGTGGCAGCGCTGGTTTTGGATTCGCCGCGAATGCGGTAGCCGACTGTCTGGCCGACAGCTTCGCCCAGCGTTTCCGCCATGCGCTCAGCCGCCGCACGGGCCGCAAGGCGGCGCGGTTCTAGCATGATAATGCGACCAGAAATCAGCCCGCTTGCCAGAAAATCCAGCGGCACGCCGGTGGTTTTGCCCGCGCCAGGGGGGGCCTCGATCACGGCCATTTTGCGCTGCGTAATGGCTTCGCGCAGGCGTGGATAAATGGCGGTGATGGGCAAAAGGGCCATCAGATTATTTCAGTAAATCAAGCACTTCGGTGCTGGCATAACCATCAGGGATGCGACCCATACTGCGCTGAAGCGCCTTAATCGCGGCCACGGACAAGGGGCCGATTTTGCCATCGGCCTGCCCTGAATAAAGGCCGCGATCTAGCAATGCCTGTTGCATAGATTTGCGTTCGTCCAGCGTCAAAACGCGCAGATCGCGCGGCCATTCCTGAACAAAAGATGGCCCGCCCTGCAATCGATCCGACAAATGGCCAACCGCAATCACGTAACTATCGGCGCGGTTATAGGTTTCAATCGCGGCGAAATTGTCAGTCACCAGAAACGCAGGGCCGCGCGCGCCAGCGGGCAAGATGACCGAACCCCAAGCTTCGGGCAGATTGCCACCATCCGCAGGTTTAACCCCCATCGCCGCCCACGCGGTTGGCGGCTTTTGGGTGCGATTGCCTGCAATTTCATAGTCGAAATGCGGCGGCAAAATCACCTCGACACCCCAAGGCAGGCCCTTTTTCCAACCAGATTTTGCCAAATAGGTGGCGGTGGATGCAAGTGCATCGCTGGGGTCATCATCCCAGATATTGGCGGCACCGCCGCCCGCAAAATCCACCGCCAAGGCACGATAACTGGATGGCATGAACTGTGTATGGCCCATCGCCCCTGCCCATGATCCGAACAACTGTTCAGGAATAACCTTTCCCTCTGCCATCGTTTGCATCAGGGCAATCAACTCGGCTTCAAAGAACGCAGAACGGCGGCCTTCATAGGCAAGGCTGGCAAGGGCAGATATGGTCGGAACATCGCCGCGCACCGCGCCATAGGCGCTTTCTAGCCCCCAAATGGCGACGACAACTGCTGGGTCAACAGCAAATTGAGACTCGATCTGGGCCAAGATTTCGGCGTTTTTGGTCAATGCCTTACGGCCCGATACTATGCGGTCATCCGATACAGCGCGATCCAGATAATCCCAAATCGTGCGGGTAAACTCGTCTTGGCGGCGGTCTTTGTCGATGACGTCAGGCAAAAGCTGAACACCATTAAAGGCCAAATCGAACATTGGTTCAGGAATACCCTGCGCCACTGCGCGGATTTTGAAACTTTTCTGCCATTCTGCAAGACCTGTGGCGGTATAGCTGTCAATGGGCGGCAAGATCAGCGCCTCCTGTTGTGCATTTGCGGGGGCATGGGCAAGCGTTAGGCACGCAGCAATAATCAGGGCAACGCGCATCCTTAGCCCCGCCGTTTGCGGAGCACTTTGCGGGCGGTTTTTGCGGCTTTCACAGCCGCCGCGCTGGATTTGCGGCCACCCGATTTGCCCTTGGCACTGCGGGGGGTCGCTAGGTTTGCCCCTTCGACATGCAGCAAATCCAAAATCAACCCACCCGTCAGCGGGGTCGCTTCGGCAAGGCGAACAGTCACACGCAGACCTGCGCCCAAAACTTGGCCCGAATCCGATCCGACCAGCACCTGCGCATCGGGGTCGTAATGGAAAAACTCGCGCCCAATGCTGCGCACGGGAACCAGACCATCTGCCCCTGTTTCATCCAGTTTCACAAACAGGCCGAAACGCTGCACGCCAGAGATACGGCCAGAAAATTCGGCGCCCACGCGGTCGGCCAAAAACGCCGCCAAATAGCGGTCAGATGTGTCGCGTTCGGCCAGCATAGAACGGCGCTCGGTATCCGAAATCTGCTTGGCCGTATCGGGTAAATTTTCGATATCCCAGGGGGTTAGCCCGTCATCGCCCCACAGATGAACAGCAATCAGGGCGCGGTGAACGATCAAGTCGGAATAGCGGCGGATGGGCGAGGTGAAATGCGCGTAATTGCGCAGCGCCAGCCCAAAATGCCCAAAATTCTGCGGTGAATAATAGGCCTGCGTCATCGACCGCAGGGTGGTGATGTTCATCAATTCGTCAAAATCCGTGCCCGCAGCCTGCGCCAAAAGACGGTTCAAATGCGCGGTTTGCAGCACCTGCCCCTTGGCCAAAACAAAGCCTGACGCCTGCGCCACTTCGCGCAAAGCGTCCAGTTTTTCGGGGCTGGGTTCTTCATGCACGCGGAACAAAAGAGGGGATTTGTTGGCGTTCAATTCTTCGGCTGCGGCGACGTTGGCCGCGATCATAAACTCTTCAATCAGCTTATGCGCATCGAAACGGTCGCGGAAGGAAACCGAAGTCACACGTCCTTCTTCGTCTAATATGATCTTTCGTTCAGGAAGTTCCAAATCAAGCGGCTGACGAATGTCGCGCGCCTTTTTCAGCGCGTCGTACGCGGAGTAAAGCGGGCGGAGAACGCTATCTAGTAGGGGCAGGGTTTGCGCATCGGGCGCCCCATCAATGGCGGCCTGAACTTGCCCATAATTCAGCGATGCGCGCGAACGCATCAGGCCCCGCACAAAGCGGTGGCCCGTTTTGTGCCCGCCCGCATCGATGCGCATTTCCACCGCCAAACAGGCGCGGTCCACATCTTGGTGCAGGCTGCACAAATCGCCCGACAGTGCATCAGGCAGCATTGGCACAACGCGGTCAGGGAAATAGGTGGAATTGCCGCGCTTGCGCGCCTCGCGGTCAAGCGGGCTGGCGGGGCGCACGTAATGGGCGACATCGGCGATGGCGACCCAAAGGATATGGCCACCCTGCCCATCGGGCATGGCCAACACGGCATCGTCGCGATCGCGGGCATCGATCGGATCGATGGTGACCAAATCCAAATGGCGCAGATCGGTGCGGCGGGCGAGTGGGGCGGGCTGCGCCGCTTCGGCCTCGGCCACCACGGCGTCGGGGAATGAATCTGGAATTCCGTGTTGATAAATGGCAATCAGTGAGACCGATTTTGCCGCCGACGGATCGCCCAGAACAAGGGTGATACGCGCCTGCGGCAGGCCAAGGTGGCCGCCGTTTTTGCGCGCGCCAATCTGCTCGGCCTCGACCAATTCGCCGTCGCGCGCGCCGTTCAAATGCACCGATGGCACGGCCCATTCTTTTTCTGCGCCCTTATCGATGGGCATGATGCGGCCGCCCTCATTCGTGGCGCGGAAAATGCCGATAACTTTCAGCGCCGTGCCGCCCAGCGCGCGGATCAGGCGGGCGGTATGGGTGAAGTCCTCGCCCGCCTCGGGTGTTAGCCGCGCCAAAATGCGGGCCCCTTCGGCTAAGGCGGGATCGCCCTTTTGCGGGCGAAGCAGAATGCGCGCGGTGGAGGTAAGATGCGCCTCTTCCAAGGGCTTTGCGAACAAATCTCCATTGCTATCAGGGGCTTGCACCATCAGCACGGCCACGGGGGGCAAATCGGGGCTGTCCACGCGCGCCAGCGTGCGCGCTTTGCGGGCGGGAATTTCGCCTTCTTCCTCTAACTCGGCCAGCAGGCGTTTAAGGGTGATTTTGCCCGCCCCACGAATGTTAAAGGCTGTGGCAATATCGCGCTTGCTCGCCTGATCGGGGTGATCGGTGATCCATTGGCGCAGCTGGTCTTTGGAGGGAGTATCGCTCATCCCTTCAGCATATCACGCGAGGGGGCGCAGCAAAAGCTGCATATCGCGGTGGTCAATGCCAGCGTCCAGATAGGTGGGGCCATAGGCCGTAAAGCCAAGGTTTTCGTAAAACGGCAAGGCAGAGGTTTGCGCGGAAAGTTTTGCTTTTGCCAAACCCAAAGCAGCGAAATGGGTGATCGCAGCGCGGGTCAGGGCTGCGCCCACGCCCTGCCCGCGCGCGT
>CAMAWZ010000191.1 GCA_945861995.1 Pseudorhodobacter antarcticus | reverse complement strand
GACATGAAAACCAACCTAATCACCATCGCAGCCGCTGCGCTGCTGTTGGCCGCCCCTGCCTATGCGGCAGGCGATGCCGCAAAGGGCGAAGCAACATTCAAGCAATGCCAAGCCTGCCATGCTGTCATTGACGACACGGGCGCTGTTCTGGCTGGCAAGGGCAAAACTGGCCCGAACCTGTACGGCGTGTTTGGCCGCCAAGCGGGCACCTATCCTGATTTCAAATATGGCGAGTCCATTATCGCTGGCGGCGTTGCTGGCGTGATCTGGAACGAGGTCGAATTTGTAGCCTATGTTCAAGACCCGAACAAATACTGGCAAGAAAAACTGGGCGACAAGAAAGCCAAGTCCAAAATGGTCTTCAAGGTAAAGAACGCTGAAGCCGCCGCTGATCTGTACGCCTATCTGTCGCAGTTCAGCCCTGCGCCTGCACAGTAACCGCGCTACATGCAAAAAAGGCCCCGCAGTGCGGGGCCTTTTTCTTTGGAAGTGCTAGTTTAGTTATGCGCGAAGGGCTGCCACCTGTGGCATCAGGGCGCGCACTGTGGCTGCAATGTCCGCTGCCGTCAGCCCCGCATCGCGGTACATCGCTTCGGGGGATGCTTGGTCGATAAAGCGGTCAGGCAGCGTCATACAGCGTATTTTCAGCCCGTGATCTAGTCCCCCACTCGCGGCAAGGGCCTGCAACACCTGCGCGCCAAATCCGCCCGCAGCGCCCTGCTCTATCGTAATCAGGGCGGCGTGATTGCGCGCAAGCTGGGCAATCAAATCCATATCCAAAGGTTTGGCAAAGCGGGCATCGGCGATGGTCACGGATATGCCTTGCGCGGCCAAGCTTTCGGCGGCCAGCAGGCATTCGTTCAAATGCGCGCCAAAGGACAGTATCGCCACATCATTACCGCCGCGCACCACGCGGCCGCGACCAATTTCCAGCGGCGCGCCGATTTCAGGCATCACCGCGCCCACGCCTTCGCCGCGTGGATATCTGAATGCAATTGGCCCTGCGTCATATTCGGCGGCAGTGGCGACCATATGCACCAATTCAGCCTCGTCACTGGGGGCCATGACCACCATATTCGGCAGTGCCGACAGATAGCCAACATCAAATGCACCTGCATGCGTCGCCCCATCTGCCCCCACCAGCCCTGCACGATCAATCGCAAAGCGCACGGGCAGGCCCTGTAGGGCCACGTCATGCACGATCTGGTCATAGCCGCGTTGCAGGAAGGTAGAGTAAATCGCCACAAAGGGTTTCAGCCCCCCTGCTGCCATGCCAGCGGCAAAGGTTACCGCGTGTTGTTCGGCAATGCCCACATCAAACACGCGGGCGGGAAAGCGGCGGGCCAGAATATCAAGCCCAGTCCCCGAAGGCATGGCAGCCGTGATGCCAACAATGCGGCCATCGCGGGCGGCCTGATCTGTCAGCGCCTGCCCAAACACCGAAGTATAGGCGGGGGCGTTTGACTTGGCCTTGGCCTGCGTACCAGAAATGACATCAAATTTGGCAACGCCGTGATACTTGTCGGCGGCGGCCTCGGCAGGGGCATAGCCTTTGCCTTTGACGGTAATCGCATGGATCAGCACAGGGCCGCGCGCGCGGGTTTTGGCAGCGCGCAGGGTGGCCAGCAATTGGCCCATGTCATGCCCATCAATCGGGCCGATGTAATCAAAACCCAGCTCTTCAAACATTGTGCGCCCCTGAGCGCTGCCTGTGACCAGCGCTTTGGCGCGGCGCGCGCCTTCGCGCAGGGGGGACGGCAATGCATCCACTGCGCCCGCCGCCAGATCGCGCAGGCTGGCAAAGGGGGTCTCGGTGGCAAGGCGGTTCAGATAGCTGTTCAGCGCACCGACGGGCGGGGCGATGGACATATCGTTATCATTCAAAATCACAAACAGGCGCTTGCCCAAATGGCCTGCGGCATTCATCGCCTCGTATGCCATGCCAGCAGTGATCGCGCCGTCACCGATAACGGCAATGGTATCGCCGACTGGCCCGCCCATATCGCGCGCCACGGCAAAGCCCAGCGCTGCGGAAATAGAGGTGCTGGAATGGGCCGCGCCAAAGGGATCATACTGGCTTTCGCTGCGCTTGGTAAACCCTGACAGCCCGCCCTCTTGACGCAAGCTGCCCATTTCGGCGCGCCGCCCTGTTAGGATTTTATGTGGATAGCATTGGTGGCCCACATCCCAGATCACCTTGTCGCGCGGGGTATCAAACACCGCATGCAGGGCGACTGTCATCTCGACCACGCCAAGCGATGATCCCAGATGCCCGCCCGTTTTGGACACCACCTCGATCACGTCTCGGCGCAACTCGCCCGCGAGGGCGGCTAAATCTGCGTCGCTTAGACCGCGAAGATCGGCAGGAAGCTGAACTTTGTCCAGCAGCGGAGTGTGGGGCAGCGGAGTTTGGGAAGATGTGGTCATTGCAGGCCTACTTTCGCAAGAAAATGCAGCGAGGGGCTAGTAGCGAGGGGCTAGTCTGGGGCAAAGCGGGGGCAAAAGGGGTGCCGCTGCGGAACGCACGCGGCACCAGGTGCCTGTTGCCAACAGGGAAGGGAACCGGGCCGTGGAAAACCCGAGTTGTTCGGGCCGGCAATTGGCCCAAACATCGTGCGGACTGGGCAGGATTTCCCCGCCCAGTCCAAAGCCATTTAGACCAGTTCGGTCAGCGCATCTGCGCTAAGGTCAAGCTGGGTATAAGGCGATGGCGCGGTTTTGCTTTCGGCGGGCAAAAGCTGCCCCACCGCCCAAATCGCCCCAAGTGTCAGGCTAATGGCAAGAACGAACAGTGCCGCCCATCCCATGCCCCGCAGCATTTGCCACATCACCCAAGAGCGTAGGGCCGACGTGGTATTGCCTTCGTGATAGTATTTATCGGACATCTGGTTTCCTTCCAAAGGTCAGTTAAGCGGCGCATAGCCGTGGACTTGCGCCCAAGAATACCAGTCATCCACCACAGTGCCGGTTAGCAAAATACCAATCCCGCCTGTGACGGTGACCAGAACTGCAAACCACCACGCCCAGCGGTGAATACCTTCCATCGTGGCGTTAAAGCCCATCGTCCAGCGCCAGAACAAGGCCGCGCGTTCCGATGCTGTGCCACGATCGACGATCTGTTCCAATTCGCGGTCGCCGCCCAAACGGGTGACGGCCAGAATGGTCGCCCCATGCATCGCAAACAGCAGCGCCGAACCATAAAGGAAGGCGATGGAAAGCGCATGGAAGGGGTTGTAGAACAGATTGCCATAGGTCAGCGAAAAGTTGTTCGTCCAGTCAAGGTGGCTAAAGATGCCGTAAGGCACAGCCTCGCTCCAGCTGCCCATCAGAACGGGGCGGATAAGGCCCAGCACCAAGAACAGCCAGATCGCGCCAGCAAAGGCCCAAGACACGTGCTTACCCATGCCCAGTGCTTCGGCGCGCAGATAGGTGCGTACCCACCATGCAATTACCGAGATCAGCAAGAAGAACGACGCAATCAGCCACAAACCACCTTCGGCCATGGGCGCAAAGCCAAGCCCATATTCGGCCGCTGGCGGCTCGAGCGAGAACCAAAGCAGATCGCGCAAAAACACAGCGGGGTTATACCCTGCCTGATGCCAATACCACGCGCCGACCAGCATGAACCAAATCGCGCCTGTGGCCAAGGATACTACGCCCATTGTGCCAAGGTAGATCGGGCCAAGCTGGGCGTTGCCGAACCAACCCGCAAGGGTGGAAAAGCTTGCGCTTTTGGTGCGGTTTCCCGTTTCCACCTGCTCGACCATGCCCATTTCTGGGGCGGCGCGCACTTGGACTTGGGTGAAGATGTTTTGATACTCAGCCATTTACGCCTCCTGGAATATTGGCCCAGAATGGAAGTTGCAGCCACCAGCTCCACCAATCAACCCACTGCTCGAACCAGATCGTGCCCGAAATCAGGATGCAAATCGCGCTCCAGAATCCGGCGTTTAGGGCCAGCAGCAGACCAAGGCGGTGAATGCCCAGTGTGCCAACGGAATACCCGATCAGATCGCGGAAAAAGGTATCCTCGTGATCGGGGGTTTTCATAACCGCGCCCTTGGGCGGGTTGGCCGCCGACAAGATCAATGCGCCATGCAGCGCCAAGGCCAAGGCCGGGGTGAAGAAGAAGCTGACGGCCAGCATATGCGCGGGGTTATAGTGGAAGTTGCCATAGGTGTAGCCCGTGTTTGACACCCAATCGAGGTGGCTAAAAATGCCGTAAGGAAAGGCATAGCCCCAAGACCCCATCAGAATGGGACGGATGACAACCAAGGTAACATACGCAAAAATCGCCACACCAAAGGCAAAAGGCACATGCAGCCCTATGCCCAATTTACGGCAAATTTCAACTTCGCGCAGCGCCCAAGACACAAAGGCCCCAATCGCGCAGATGGTAATAATTTGCCAAAGCCCACCTTCCATAAGGGGGGCAAAGGCCAGTCCATTTTCAACGGGCGGAGGATTAATTGAAATCAACCATGGGTTCCAAGTTGGGCCCAGTGCTGCACCGTAGAAAATCAAAATTGTGCCAAGGGCCGCGAAGAAAAAGGTCGTGACCCCAAAGAAACCAACGTAAAACGGGCCGACCCAAAAGTCGAACAAGTTTCCGCCGATCAGCGTGCCTCCTGGCACGCGATATTTACGTTCGAAGCTAAGCAGAGCCATGCGTCCCCTCCGCGATTGGACGGCGCGCGTGCGCACGTCGGGTTATGCCTTGAAAATATGTTTGTTGCGGGCGGCGGCGGGGCCGCCCGCAACGATGTTTGCGGTTATTCGGCTGGCGCTGCGACAGGAGCGTAGCCATACTTGGCGTTCGCTTTGTCGAACCAGTTGTAACCGGGGTTGGACAGCAGAACGAGGTGAATCATCGCTGCCAGCAGGAAGAGGAAAACCCCTTGCGCTACGAAAACGCGGCGCGGATCGAAAATTAGCCAAATTTTGTGAAAGTTGCTCATGTTTCAATCCCCCTCAGAACCAAGGCTGCCAAATGTACACAGCTACGTGCGCGATAACGGCCATGGTTACGAACAACCAAAGCCCGCTCATGTAGACCGAGTG
>CAMAWZ010000190.1 GCA_945861995.1 Pseudorhodobacter antarcticus | reverse complement strand
CGCAGTTCCTGTCGGTTTTGCGGTTCCAACTGACCACGCGGGCCGAGTTCTACCGCCTGGTCGAAACCAACCCCGACACCCTGACCGATCTGGAACGGGCAGCGCGGTTTTTGTACCTTCAGCGCACCGCCTTTGGTGGCAAAGTGTCTGGCCGCAACTTTGGCGTGGCCAAGGAGCGCGGGGCGCGGTTCAACCTGACCACGCTGGAGCCGATGCTGGAAGACCTGCACACCCGCCTGTCAGGCGTGGTGATTGAGTGCCTTGATTGGGCTGATCTGATCCCGCGCTATGATGGGGCGGGAACGCTGTTCTACCTTGATCCGCCGTATTGGGGCTGCGAGAATGACTACGGCCGCGCGATGTTCGAGAGGGCCGATTTTGCCCACATGGCGGCGCTGCTGGCGGGCATTCAGGGGCGGTTCATCATGTCGATCAACGATGTGCCGCAGATCCGTGAGCTGTTTGAGGCCTTTCACCTTACGCCCGTCACCACCAGCTACACGATTGGGCGGGCGAACGACCGCAGCAACGACCGTGCAGAACTGCTGATCAGCAATTTCGACATCGATTAGGCTGCACAACACACTGTTAAATGCACCCTTCAATGATGCTTAAAGGCCCCTGATTTTCGGGGGCCTTTTCCAATGGTTGCGAGGTGTCGGTTTTCACAGTAGACAGGGATATCCCCAAAATCGTTCTGCTGCAGCTTCTGTTGTCAAACTGTGCAAACTCTGGTGGCGAGCCACAACACCACCCCTTATCCACAGAAGAATAACCAAAATTCCCCTTTACAGTCTTTCCCGCATCCTACACTATATCTAGTACAGGCAATGTGCGCGCCCGCAGTGGGTTGCGTTTCATAGCAGGAGTTGGGGCAGTTTGCCAGTTAACCGCCTTATGATGGGGTTAGATATGTCGCTTATCGATCAGATCTATGACGTCGATGATCTGCATCCCATTGATCTTGTGGAACATTTGGCAGCCAGCCATGCTTGGGAATTCGACCGCGTGACGGATGATCAAATCGCCATGGCGGTCGAAGGTCAGTGGCGCACCTATTCCATTACCTTGGCTTGGTCAGATCAGGACGAAACCCTGCGGCTGATTTGCACCTTTGAAATGGAACCGCCCGCGGGCCGTATGGGCGAGATTTACGATGTGATCAACCGCTGCAACGATCTGGTTTGGACGGGGGCTTTCACCTATTGGGCCGAGCAAAAGCTGATGGTCTGGCGCTATGGTCTGTGCCTTGCGGGTGGGCAGCTCGCTGGGGCGCAGCAGATTGACGCGCTGATCACAAGCGCGGTCATTGCAGCGGAACGCTTTTACCCTGCGTTCCAACTGGTCGCTTGGGCCGATAAAACCCCCGCCTCTGCCATGGGTGTTGCGATGGCCGAAGCCTATGGCCACGCATAAGCGGCCGGCAGTCTTTCTCATCTGTTGAATCCCCGTTCGTAACGCTTTAGCCTGCCTCAAAACGGGGGCCCGCGTGCATGGCGATAGCCTGCCGCAAAACAGGGAATAACACGCGCGCATGGCGATGGCCTGCCGCAAAACAGGGAATAACATGGCGCTTGAACGGGTATCGCAAAACGGTTTGGTGCTGCTGGGCTGTGGCAAAATGGGGTCTGCCTTGCTGGCAGGGTGGCTTGAGGCGGGCATTCCCGCAGCATCTGTTTGGGTGCTAGAGCCAAACCCATCGAGTTGGCTGCGCGGCATCGGTGTGCATCTGAACCAAGGTCTGCCTCCAAGCCCCGCCGTCGCGCTGTTGGCCGTAAAGCCGCAGATGATGGGGGCGGCGCTGCCTGCCTTGCAGGCGCTGGGCAAGTGCGCGACCTTGTTTATTTCCATCGAAGCAGGCACGGCCATTGCCACATTCGAGGCCGCACTTGGCGCGCGCACCCCCATTGTGCGCGCGATGCCCAACACCCCCGCTATGGTGGGGCGCGGCATTACGGGCCTGTGCGGCAATGCAGCGGCCAGCGCGGGCGATATGGCTTTGGCCACCGCGCTGATGCGTGCCGTCGGGCAGGTTGTTGCCTTGGACGGCGAGCATCAGATGGACGCTGTGACCGCCGTGTCAGGCTCTGGCCCCGCCTATGTTTTCTATATGATCGAGGCGCTGGCACAAGCGGGGGTGGCGCAGGGGCTGTCTGCCGACGTTGCCATGCAGCTGGCGCGCGCCACAGTGTGCGGCGCGGGGGAACTTGCGCATCAGTCACCCGACCCTGCCGCCCAATTGCGAATAAACGTCACCTCGCCCGGCGGGACAACGGCGGCGGCGCTGGCGCATTTGATGGACGAAGGCGCGGGCCTTGCCCCCCTTATGTCCCGCGCCGTCGCCGCCGCCGCCGCGCGTGGCAAGGAGTTGTCGCAATGATCACCTATGATGACTTTGCCGCTGTCGATATCCGCGTGGGCCGTATCACCCGCGCCGAACCTTTTCCGCAGGCGCGCAAACCCGCCATCAAACTGTGGGTCGATTTTGGCGGCGAGATTGGCGAAAAACGATCCAGCGCGCAGATCACCGCCCATTACACCCCCGAAGGGTTGGTTGGCAAACAGGTGCTGGCGGTGGTCAATTTCCCCTCCCGCCAGATCGGCAAGGTGATGTCCGAAGTGCTGGTTCTGGGCGTACCAGACGCTGGCGGCGAAGTGGTGCTGATTGGCCCAGATCAGCCCGTGCCGCTGGGAGGTAAGCTGTTTTGAAACCCCGCCTTTTAATCACCCGCCCGCTGCCGCAATCGGTGCTGGATGCCGCAGACCAGCAGTTTGAAACTGTGAAACGCGGGGCGACCAGCCCTTTATCAGCGCAAGAGCTGCGCGCGGCGCTCGCCGATTTCGATGCCGTGCTGCCAACGCTGGGCGATGCATTCTCGGCGGATGTCTTTGCCGATGTGCCTAGCCCTCGCGCCCGCATTTTGGCCAATTTCGGTGTGGGATATAACCATATCGATGCAAGCGCGGCGCGCGCCAAAGGGATCATCGTCACCAATACACCTGGCGCTGTAACCGATGCCACCGCCGACATCGCCATTACCCTGATGCTGATGACAGCGCGCCGCGCGGGCGAGGGCGAGCGCGTTTTGCGAAGCGGCGATTGGCATGGCTGGTCGCCCACGCAAATGCTGGGCCTGCCTGTGTCTGGGCAATCGGTGGGTATCATCGGCATGGGGCGCATTGGGCAGGCCATTGCACGGCGCTGCCATTTTGGCTTTGGCATGGATGTGCGCTATTTCAACCGCAGCGCCAAATCGTTGGACTTTTCGGCCCGCGCCGTCGATCTGCCCACCGCGATGGCGGCTGATTTTGTTGTCATCGCCGTCTCGGGCGGGGCGCATTCGCATCATTTGATCGGCGCTGATGCTTTAGCCCATATGCGCCGCACAGGCATTTTCATCAACATCTCGCGCGGGGATGTGGTGGATGAGGGCGCGCTGGCGCAGGCGCTTGCGCGCGGCCAAATCGCAGGCGCAGGGCTGGATGTATATGAGGCCGAACCGCAGATCACCCCTGCCTTGCTGGGCATGCAAAACGTCACGCTGTTGCCGCATCTGGGTACGGCAGTGCTGGCCGTGCGCGCGGCGATGGGGATGATGGCGCTGGATAATCTGACGGCGTTTTTTCAGGGGCGCACCCCGCCCAATACTGTATAAATGTCCAAGATTTTGCGATGATCATCTCTCGCGGGCGCAAATATGTGTTTGTGCATATCCCCAAAACGGGGGGCACGGCACTGACGTTGGCGCTGGAAGCGCGGGCGATGCGCGATGATATTCTGGTGGGCGATACGCCCAAAGCCCGCGCGCGGCGGGCGCGGATCAAGGGCGATCCTGCCAGCGCACATTTGCGAAAACATTCGCCCCTGTCGGATTTGTCGGGGGTTTTGACCCCTGATCAGATGGACAGTTTTTTCATCTTTACCCTTGTGCGCAACCCGTGGGATCGACTGGTCAGCTATTACCACTGGCTGCGCACGCAGGGGTTTGATCACCCCGCCGTGCATCTGGCCAAAGCGACAGATTTCAGCGCCTTTTTGCATGATCCTGCAACGCAGGCCGCGCAATTGGCTTGGCCCGCCCGCGCCTATATGACCGACAGCGCAGGCCGCGCGCGCGCCAGTGCCTTCGTGCGGATTGAACATATGCAAACCGACCTTGCCCCGATTGAGGCGCATTTGGGGTTTACCCTGCATCCCTTGCCCCATCACAACGTATCGGCTCGCGTGCGCGATTGGCGCGGCTATTATACGGATGCAGATGACGCCCTGATCGCGCGCCTATGCGCGACGGATATCGCCGCATTCGACTATCATTTTGATCCCTAAAATTAGACCAAAACGCCCAAATTCTGCCCTATCCGCGTCCTGCATCTTGCGCGCCCGCCAGATAGAGTGGCGGCGTGGGATGAGTGGGGTGTCGTCATGCTAGGCAATATGCGCGCGCAAGACAGTTGGGCCGAAATGGAAACAGGCGGCGGGGTTTCGGGTGGCCTTATGCTGGCCACGCCCTTTGGGATGCGCGCGGCAAAGGGCCTGCGCGCGGGTGACACCCTTCGCAGTACGGCAGGCGGCCCTGTTTCAGTTGTGGCAATTGCGCCTGCGCCTGCGCAAGGCTGGATGCGCATTCCGCCCTTGGCTTTGGGCAATCGCTTGGCGGTGGTGGTGGGGCAGGGGCAGGGCCTGCTGATCGAATCCAGTTTTGCCCAGCGCATGGTCGGCAGCGCGGCGGTGGTTGTGCCAGCCTTGGCGCTGCGCCATTGGCGCGGCATCACCCAATGCCCTGCGCCCGAGATGTGCCTGCGCCTAACCCTATCGCGCCCCGCCTTGATTGTGGGCAGCACAGGGGTGCTGCTGGCTGCAAACGGCCCAGCAAATGATTGCGGCGGCGCAGTATATGCGCAGGAAAGATTACCCCCCGTGCCGTGCCTATCCTTTGGCTCGGCGCAGCAACTGATTGCCTGCATCATTGCCTATGAGGCAGGTGCCAGCTTGCGCGGACTGCGCTCCTAAGCCGCCGCTTTCTGAGCATCAAATCGCCAGTAAAACGTCTGCCCTTTTTCGGCAATTTC
>CAMAWZ010000189.1 GCA_945861995.1 Pseudorhodobacter antarcticus | reverse complement strand
GTACTTTGCCGTGATTAAAAAACCGGGCCGCCCCGCAGCCCCGATCATTGCCGAGGTGCTAGAGCATACCATCCGCACTTTCCCATGGCCGAAATCGATGCGCTGGGGCAGCGGCAACCTGCGCTGGGTGCGCCCGTTGCATTCTATCTTGTGCCTTTTGAGTGATGAGGCGGGTGCCGAGGTTGTTCCCCTGTCGGTTGATGGGATTGCGTCCAGCAACACCACGCGCGGCCACCGCTTTCTTGCGCCAGATAGCTTTGTGGTGACGGGGCTTGATGATTACACCGTCAAACTGAAACGCGCCTTTGTGATGCTCGATAGCGCCGAACGCGAGGCGACCATTTGGCAAGGCGCGCAGAACTTGGCCTTTGCCGCTGGCATGGAGGTGGTCGAAGACCGCGCTTTGCTGACCGAAGTCGCGGGCCTAGTCGAATGGCCAACCCCGCTGATGGGCCGCATTGATGAGGCGTTTTTGGGCCTGCCGCCGGAAGTGCTGCAAACATCGATGCGTGAGCATCAAAAGTTTTTCTCGGCCAAAAATCCCAAAACGGGGCGGATCGAGGGGTTTATCACTGTGGCGAACACCCAGCCTGCGGATGGCGGCGCGTTGATTTTGAAGGGCAACCAAAAGGTTCTCACCGCGCGCCTGTCTGATGCGCGGTTCTTTTGGGAGAATGATTTGCGCGTGGCCAAGGCGGGCCAAAAAGGCAACGAACTTGGTGAATGGCTGGACGCGCTGGGTTCGGTGACCTTCCACAACAAACTGGGCAGCCAAAAGGCGCGGATTGACCGCATTGCCGCGCTGGCGCGCGAGATTGCGCCGATGGTCGGGGCTGATGCCGATGTGGCCGAACAAGCCGCCCGCGTGGCCAAGGCCGATTTGCGATCTGCGATGGTGGGAGAATTCCCCGAACTCCAAGGGCTGATGGGCATGTATTATGCCCGCGAGGCTGGCCTTCCAGACGCCGTAGCCAATGCCGCGCGCGACCACTACTCGCCATTAGGCCCCACCGATGCCGTGCCAACCGAGCCTGTTTCGGTCGCCGTGGCGCTGGCTGATAAGATCGACACGCTGACAGGGTTCTGGGCGATTGACGAAAAGCCCACGGGTAGTAAAGACCCATTTGCGCTGAGACGCGCGGCATTAGGGGTTATTCGGTTGGTGCTGGGGAATGCACTACGGCTAGATTTGAACGCAATTGTTTCCAACATAATAGCTGTTCCGAGCGTTGCGCATGATCTACTCGATTTCATGGCCAAGAGAATTGAACAAGTCCTGCGTGATGAAGGTGTTCGTCACGATGTCGTTTCTGCATGTTTCAATGTTGGTGGGAAACACTTAGATAATGCCATCCAGTTTTCCACTGAAATTGATGCGTCTGACGTATTGGATCGCCCCTTCGGTGAATATGATTTCCACTTAGTTGCACAAAAGTCAAAGGCGCTTGCGGCGTTCCTGAAAACCGATGACGGCACCAACCTTTTGCAAGGGGCCAAACGCGCCGCGAATATCTTGGCGCAGGCCGAGGCGAAGGACGGCGTCGAATATTCATTCGGCGCGGACATCAAATTCTCGGAAACCGACAGCGAGCGCGCCCTGTTCGCCGCCCTTGACGCCGCCGATGCCAAAATCGCCCCCGCGATGGCGGGCGAAGATTTCGCCGCCGCGATGGCCGCGATGGCCGCCCTGCGCGCGCCGATTGATGCGTTTTTCACAGACGTTCAGGTCAACGCCGACAGCGAAATTCTGCGCCGCAACCGCCTGAACCTTTTGCACCGCATCCGCGCCCTGTGCGCAGGGGTGGCGGATTTCTCAAAACTTGAAGGCTAACGTCCTTCCTAACTCTGCAAATATCCTGCGGGGGTGAGCGCAGCGAGGGGGGCGCATAGCCCCCCTTTGCGCCCTAACTGCTTGCACCATTCGCCCCCCTGTGTATGCTGCGGCTGCAAACCTCCCCAAAAATCCCGCCGCCGCAGAAAGACAAAAGTGCCCGAATATACCCAGATCACCCCCAACTCGCCGATCCTGACCGCCGCCCATGGCTGGCGGGCCAAATGCTTGCAGCGGATGGTGCGCATTGGTATGCCTGTGCCCAAATCCATCGCTCTGCCTGCGGCCACGATCCGCGCGATTGCGGCGGGGCAGATGGTGGACACGGGTGCAGTGCTGGCGCATTTTGGAGATGGCGCGCTGGTCTCGGTGCGGTGCAGCCCTGTAAACCCCGATTGGGGCGGGCCTGCTACAGTGCTGAATATTGGCATGAACGCCGCGCGCCATGCGGGGCTGATCAAAACCCATGGCCAAGCCGCCGCCGATGCGCTGTATTTGCGCTTTATCCAAAGCTATGCCACCCATGTGGCCCGGCTTGATCCTGATATGTTTGCCGCCTCCACCCCCAGCAGCGCAGCGCTGAAAGAGGCGCTTGCGCAGTATGAACGCGAGATGGAGGCCCCCTTTCCCGAAACCGCCACGCAGCAACTGTCCGAAGTGCTGCGCTCGATGGCGCGCGCGTGGGAGGGGACAACCGCGCGCCTTTTGCGCCAAGCCAAAGGCGCGCCGCCCGAAGCGCCCCTTGGCCTGATTGTGCAAGAAATGGCCCAAGGCATTGGGCAGGGTATTTCGGGCACGGGGGTTATTCAGTTTATCGACCCCGTGACAGGGGACGCGCAAATTACGGGTCGCTACCTGTCCCAAAGCCAGCGCTTTGATGCCAAGGCAGGGGGCGAGGCGATGTTTTTAACGCAGGATCCGCGCGGGCCATCCTTGCAAGATATTGCGCCGCAGATTTTCGCACAGCTTTTGCAGCATGGCCAAACGGGCCGTTTGAAAATGCGCGAAGAGATGATGATTGAATTCACCATCGAGGATGGCAAGCTGGCGGTTCTGGACGCGGTGAAAACCCCGAGATCAGCCCGCGCGGGGCTGAAAATTGCCGTGGCTTTGGCCGATGATGGGGTTATCAGTCGCCAAGAGGCGGTGCTGCGGGTGGAACCGCGCGCGCTGTCAGAACTGCTGCACCCGCAGGTCGATCTGCGCAGCCCGCGCGATGTGCTGGCCAAGGGAATCGCCGCCAGCCCTGGCGCTGCGGTGGGTAAGATTGTGTTTTCATCACAGGCCGCGCAGGCCAGTGCGGCGCGGGGCGAGGCGTGCATTTTGGTGCGCCGCGAAACTGCGCCCGAAGATATTCGCGGCATGAATTCGGCGGCGGCGATTGTGACCGAGCGCGGCGGGGTTACCAGCCATGCGGCGGTGATTGCGCGCGGCCTTGGTCTGCCGTGCGTGGTGGGGGCATCGATCCGCGTTGATGGCAAGGATAAGAAGATCACCGCAGATGGGCGCATTTTGGTCGAGGGCGACATCGTCACTGTGGATGGCAGCACGGGCGAGGTGCTGGCAGGCGCTGCCGATATGCTGGCGGCCAGCTTGGATGATGGGTTCCAGCGCCTGTTGACATGGGCGGACGAGTTTCGTGATATTGGTATTCGCGCCAATGCTGACACCCCGTCCGATGCCGCGACCGCCCGCCGGTTTCAGGCCCAAGGCATTGGCCTGTGCCGCACCGAACATATGTTTTTCGACGAAGACCGCCTTGTGGTGATGCGCGAGATGATCTTTGCCGATATATCCGCCGACCGCGCCGCAGCGCTTGCCCGTCTGCTGCCGATGCAGCGCGCCGATTTTGTGCAACTGTTCGAAATTATGGCAGGTCTGCCCGTGTGCATCCGCCTGTTCGACCCGCCTTTGCACGAATTTCTGCCCCATTCGCGCGAAGGTCTGCGCGAATTGGCCGAAGCGCTGGACAAACCCCTATCTGACGTAAACCGTAGAGCCGAGGCTTTGGCCGAGTTTAACCCAATGCTGGGGATGCGCGGCGTGCGTTTGGGCGTGGTTTTGCCCGAAATTTACGCCATGCAGGTGCAGGCGATTTTTGAGGCAACGGTTGATCTGGCCCATAAAGGCACCCCCGTTGTGCCCGAGATTATGATCCCGCTGGTATCGGCACAGCGCGAGGTGGAACTGGTCAAATCCCATATCGACACCATCGCCGCCAAAGTGCGCAGCAAATCAGGGGTGAATTTTGACTTTAAGTTGGGCGTGATGGTGGAAACACCGCGCGCGGCCCTGCGGGCAGGGGATATTGCGAAACATGCCAGTTTCCTATCGTTTGGAACCAACGATTTAACTCAAATGACCTATGGTCTGTCGCGCGATGACGCGGGGCGGTTTATGAATACTTATGTCCAGCAGGGCGTTTTCCCCGAAGATCCGTTCCATATTTTGGACGTGGACGGGGTTGGAGAGCTATTGCTGATCGGGGCGCAGCGTGGCCGCGCCACCCGCGCTGATCTGACCTTGTCGATCTGCGGCGAGCATGGCGGCAACCCCGAATCAATCGATTTTTGCCGCAAGGCGGGCTTTGATTATGTCTCTTGCAGCCCATATCGCGTTCCGCTTGCGCGCCTTGCCTCGGCACACCTGGCGCTTTTGGATCGGGGCGACTTTTCAACAATGCGATATATTCCAAAAGTTTAGCATAAAACGGGCGGATTGCTGCCCAAAGCGATGGGCGGTAATCCGCCTAAATTTGTACCAAATTGCGAAGGCTCCCCCCTGTAGGTGGATTGTTAACCACCCGTGGGTTAGCCCCAAAGAGTGCCGTGCGGGCTTGCCCACAGGTGCGATGAAACAAGTGGGATACACCCTAGATGAAAATGCACCAAATCTGGATAGCAGCGGCGACAGCGCTGCTGGTTCAAAGTGGGGCCACCTTTGCTGAGGTTCAGCTCAGCACCTCGAACGACCCAAATGCTGCCCTTAGCGCGTCCTTCGGCGCGCTGCTTGGGGCCGAAAAATCGACCCATGACGCGCTGTCCGAAGCCGACAAGGTGGCACTGGCCACTGGCCCCGAAGCGGCCAGTCTTTTTGGCGCAAAGAAAAGCGCCGAGATAGAATACACAGCCGCATGGCTGATGGCGCAGCCCGAGCCTTCGAAAAAACTGCAAAGCAGCGCAGAGTTTGCGTGTTTAAAGGAAGCACTTTATTTCGAATCGCGCGGCGAAAATGTGAAAG
>CAMAWZ010000188.1 GCA_945861995.1 Pseudorhodobacter antarcticus | reverse complement strand
GGCACTGGCCGCATCGGGCACAGTGTCGCTGGAACTGGCGGCCAATGCCTGCCCGATGGTCATTGCCTATGACATGAACCGCCTGACGCTGTGGCTGTTGGCGCGTGCGGCACTCGTGGATACTGTCACGCTGGTGAATTTGGTCAGCGATACGCGCACAGTGCCAGAATTCATCGGCAAAAACTGCACGCCAGACAAAATTGCGCCCGCGCTCTTGGCGCTGCTTGATAATCCTTCGACGCAAAACACATCTATGGATGTAACCATGCAGCGCCTTGGGCGCGGCGGCGAGGCCCCCGCCTTGCGCGCGGCAAAATCAGTGCTGGAGGCACTATGAGCGATCTGAGCGATCTAACCGGCGTCTTTGCCCGCATTGGCGTTTTGTCTTTTGGCGGGCCAGCGGCGCAAATTGCGCTGATGCACCGCGAGGTGGTCGAAGACCGCAAATGGGTGTCCGAGCAGGAATATCTTTCGGCGCTGTCGTTTTGCATGCTGCTGCCCGGGCCCGAGGCGATGCAACTTGCCACGTGGATTGGCTGGCGCAAAGCGGGGGTGATTGGTGGGCTGATTTCGGGCGGCTTGTTCGTGCTGCCGGGCGCTGCATTGGTGCTGGCCTTGGCGATGGTTTATGCCGCCTTTGGCACATTGCCGCTGGTTGCGGCGCTGTTTGTGGGGGTGCAGGCCGCCGTGCTGGCCGTGGTGATCGAGGCGCTGCTGCGCCTGTCCAAGCGTGCGCTAAAGGGGCGTGCGCATATGGGTATTGCGCTTGCTGCCTTTGCCGCGCTGTATTTGTTTCAATTGCCCTTTCCCGTGGTGATTATCGCGGCTGCCCTGCTGGGGCTGGCATTTTTGCGCCAGCCCGCGCCGCCCGCCCCCGCGACCGTGGCTGCTCTGCCGATACGGGAAAGCCTGATTGCGGCGCTGATTTGGGGCGCGGTATGGCTGATCCCGCTGGCGGGGGTTGTGGCCTTTGCGCCGCAAATTCTGGCCGATATTGCGCTGTTCTTTTCCAAACTTGCGATGCTAACCTTTGGCGGGGCCTATGCGGTGCTGTCGTGGATGGCATCCGAAGTGGTTGTCACGCGCGGTTGGCTCACCGCGCCGCAGATGCTGGACGCGCTGGCTTTGGCCGAAACCACACCTGGGCCGCTGATTTTGGTGACGGAATTTGTGGCCTATTTGGCCGCCTATAAACAGGGCGGTATGGGGCTGGGGGTGGCTGCGGCCATCATCACGCTGTGGATGACCTTTGCGCCGTGTTTTTTATGGATTTTTGCAGGCGCGCCGTGGATTGCGCATTTGCAAAACGCGCCGCGCCTGTCGGCGGCGCTGGCGGGTATTATGGCGGCGGTGGTTGGGGTGATTGCGCATCTTTCGTTGTGGTTTGGGATGCATGTGCTGTTTGGCGCGACCATCACCGCCCAAATTGGCCCCTTGCAGCCCTTGCTGCCCGATTTTGCCACGCTGCGCCTGCTGCCAACGGGCCTTGCGGTGCTGGCGGGGGTGCTTTTGCTGCGCCTGCACTGGCCGCTGCCTGGGGTTTTGGTGATTTGTGGGGCAGTTTCTGCGTTAAGCCTTGCTTTCTAGGCTGCCCCCTCTTTTCAACCGCCGCAATTCGCTTAAGGTGGGCGTAGCAGACGATGGGGGGGCAGCATGGCAAAAACGATTGATTACGGCAACTTGATGCACCGCGCCATGCGGGGGCTGATCCAAACTGTTTTGTCTGACGTGGCCAAAAATGGCCTGCCAGGGGAACATCATTTCTTCATCACGTTCGATACGGGCGTCTCGGGCGTGAAAATGGCCAAGTGGCTGCATGACCGTTATCCAGACGAGATGACGCTGGTGCTGCAACATTGGTTCGAAGACCTGACTGTTACGGATGAAGGGTTTTCGGTGACACTGAATTTCGGCAATAACCCCGAAAACATCGCCGTGCCGTTTGATGCTGTGCGCACGTTTGTGGACCCTTCGGTGGAGTTTGGCCTTCGGTTCGAGACCCACCCAAGCGAGGATGAAGACGAAGACGAGGCCCCCGAAGACGATCCGCCGCCGCCGCCGCCGAAAGGCGAGGCGCAGATTGTGCGTTTAGATAAGTTTCGTAAATAGGTCACGCGGTTGAAACATTGATCGCCGAACTTGTGCAGAACATCTGCAGAATTCAAAGGATTGATGATGGCCCATGATTTCATTCTATTTGCGCGCGAGTTTTTGGCTACGCCGTTTCAAGTGGCGGCGGTTTCGCCCTCTTCGCGTTATTTGGCGCGGGCGATGGCTGCGGGCTTTGGCGCGCAAACGGGGCCTGTGGTTGAATTTGGGCCAGGGACAGGGCAACTGACGCGGGGAATTCTGGCTGCGGGTGTGCCCCCGCAAGATTTGACCCTGATCGAGATGAGCGCCGATTTTGCCCGCCATTTGGCCAGCGAATTTGCAGGCGTGACGGTGCACCGTGCAGGCGCGCAAGAGGCGCCAAGTTTTGCACCTGCGGGCAGCGTGGCGGCAGTTGTGTCTGGCCTGCCGCTGCTGTCGATGCCCGATCCTGTTGTCGAGGCAATTTTGACCGCTGCCTTTACTGTGCTGCGCAAGGGCGGCGAGATGCGGCAGTTTACCTACGGCTCTAAGCCGCCCATAGCGCCGCGCATTATGGAAAAACTTGGGCTTTTCGCCATGAAAAGCAGCAAAGTTTGGCTAAATGTGCCGCCCGCGCGGGTTTACATCATCAAACGCGCCAGCGAAATTTAGCGGATTTTCCTAATGGTATACGGGTGTATACCGTTGAGTTTTTCGCGCCTTTGGGCTAGGACAAGCCCCAGGAATAGGAGACTTGCACATGACCACTTACCGCGTTGAGACTGACAGCTTTGGCCCGCTGGACGTTCCCGCCGATAAATACTGGGGCGCGCAAACCCAGCGCAGTATCATCAACTTTCCCATCGGATGGGAGCGTCAGCCCGTGGCGATCATTCGCGCGCTTGGCGTGATCAAAAAGGCCTGCGCGCTGGTGAACATTGCGCAAGGAGATATTGATAAAGCCTTGGGCGAGGTGATTGCATCGGCTGCGGGCGAAGTGATTGACGGAAAATTTGACGATAATTTTCCGCTGGTCGTCTGGCAAACGGGGTCGGGCACGCAAAGCAACATGAACGCAAACGAGGTGATTTCCAACCGCGCGATTGAAATGCTGGGCGGCGAAATGGGCAGTAAGAAACCTGTGCATCCCAATGACCATGTGAATATGGGACAATCGTCCAACGATACTTTTCCCACGGCGATGCACGTGGCCATCGGGATGATGGCGCGCGATGTGCTGCTGCCAGGGCTTGAAAAACTTCATGCAGCTTTGGCGGCCAAATCCGCGGAATTTAAAGATATTATCAAAATTGGCCGCACGCATACGCAAGATGCAACGCCCCTGACACTGGGCCAAGAATTTGGCGGATATGCACATCAGGTGGCACAAGGGATTATGCGGGTGAACAAGATTTTGCCCGAGATTTACGAGCTTGCCCAAGGCGGCACGGCAGTGGGCACGGGGCTGAACACGCGCGTGGGGTGGGATGCGCGCGTGGCGGGCGAGATTGCAAATATTACCGGACTGCCCTTTGTCACCGCCCCGAATAAATTCGAGGCGCTGGCCGCACATGATGCGATGGTGATGTTTTCGGGCGCGCTGAAAACTGTGGCAGTCAGCTTGTTCAAGATCGCCAATGATATGCGGCTCTTGGGCTCTGGCCCGCGCTCGGGCCTTGGCGAATTGATCCTGCCCGAAAATGAACCGGGCTCATCGATCATGCCGGGCAAGGTGAACCCCACGCAGGCCGAAGCGTTGACGATGGTCTGTGTTCAGGTCATGGGCAACGATGCGGCTGTGGGCTTTGCAGGTAGCCAAGGGCATTTTGAATTGAACGTCTACAACCCAGTGATGGCCTATAACGTCTTGCAATCGATGCAGCTTTTGGGCGATGCGGCGGGGTCTTTCACTGATAATATGGTGGTGGGCACACAGGCGAATGTGGCGCGGATTGACAAGCTGATGAAGGAAAGCCTGATGCTTGTCACCGCATTGGCGCCCACGATTGGCTATGATGCCGCAACCAAAGTGGCCAAAACCGCGCATAAAAATGGCACAACCTTGCGCGAAGAGGCGATTGCACTGGGCTATGTCGATGGCGAGACATTCGACCGCGTGGTGCGCCCCGAAGATATGATCGGCCCGAAAGGCTGATCGGGGGGGCAATGGCACAGATCATCAACCTGCGCGCGGCGAAAAAGGCGGCAAGCCGCGTCAAAGCGCGTGCGCAGGGCGATGAGAATGCCGCCAAGTTTGGCCGAAGCCGCGCCGAAAAGGCCGCCGAGCAAGCGCGCGCCAAAAAGGCGAAGGCGCACTTAGACGCGCATCAGCGCGAGGTGCCATGAGCGGGCCGCAGAAACACTCGCTCAGCCTGCGCGGGCATCGCACGTCAGTAACGCTAGAGCCTGAATTCTGGGCGGCCTTTCAGGCCTTGGCGGCGCAACGCGGTGTTTCGATCAATGCACTTGCGGCGCAAATGGATGAGGCGCGCGGCGATGTTGGGCTGGCCTCTTATATTCGTGTGGCGATTTTGCGCGATCTTCTGGGAGGTACGGATGTCTAAAATTCTGGTGCTGGTGTCCATGCAGCAGGAACTGAGCACGCCGCCCCGCGGCATGGTTTTGGTGCACACGGGCATTGGCAAGGTGAACGCAGCATGGCGCTGCGCTGAAGGCATCGCGGCGCAGCGCCCTGATTTGGTGATCAATTTTGGCACGGCGGGGGCGGTGGCCCCCAACCTGCAAGGGCTTGTCGAGGTGGGGGCCGCCGTGCAGCGCGATATGGATGTGCGCGCGCTGGGTGTGCCCTTGGGCGCAACCCCATTCGAAGAGGATAGCCAAGAAATCCGCTTTGCCCCCGCGCAACTGGTCTGCGGAACGGGGGATAGCTTTGCCGCCAGCGCGCCCGAACTTGGCTGCGATCTGGTCGATATGGAGCTTTACGCCATCGCCAAAATTTGCCGCGCCGCGCAGATCCCGCTGCGCGCGTTCAAGTTTATTTCCGACAATGCCGATGACACTGCCCCAACTGATT
>CAMAWZ010000187.1 GCA_945861995.1 Pseudorhodobacter antarcticus | reverse complement strand
GATAACCCCGCCGCGCATAACGGCAATGCGGTCGGCCAATGTCAACGCTTCGATCTGGTCATGTGTCACATAAACCATGGTGTTTTTCAGACGCGAATGCAGACGCTTGATTTCCACCCGCAGCTCGCTGCGCAGCTTTGCGTCAAGGTTCGACAACGGCTCGTCAAACAAGAACACATCCACATCGCGCACCAAAGCACGGCCAATGGCCACGCGCTGGCGCTGTCCACCCGACAGGGCGGCAGGTTTGCGATCTAGCAGCGGTTCCAGCTGCAAAATCTCGGCGGCGCGGGCCACGCGGCGCTCAATCTCATCCTTGGGCACTTTGGCATTTTTCAAACCAAAGGACATATTCCCGCGCACCGTCATTTGCGGATACAGCGCATAAGATTGGAACACCATGCCAATGCCGCGATCCGAAGGTTCGGCCCAAGTGACGTTCTTGCCCTTGATAAAAATCTGCCCATCGGTGATGTCCAAAAGACCCGCAAGGCAGTTCAGCAGCGTGGACTTACCACAGCCCGAAGGCCCCAGCAGGACGACAAACTCGCCTTCCGCCACATCAAGGTTCATGTTTTTCAGAACCGAGACAGCCCCGAAATTCAGCGTCAAGTCTTTGACTTCAATAGAGTTTGTCATGATTAGCCTTTCACAGCACCCGCAGCGATGCCGCGCACAAAGAGTTTGCCCGAAGCGAAGTAGATAAACAGCGGCACAAGGCCCGTCAGCATGGTCGCCGCCATGTTGACGTTATATTCCTTCACCCCCTGAACCGAGTTGACGATGTTGTTAAGTTGCACTGTCATCGGGTAAATCTCGGGCTTGGTGAACACCACCCCGAACAGAAAATCGTTCCAAATCCCCGTGACCTGTAAGATCAGCGCCACCACGAACATTGGCAGGCTCATCGGCAGCATGATCCGCAGGTATATCCCCCAAAATCCTGCCCCATCGACACGTGCGGCTTTGAACAACTCTTCTGGAAGCGAGGAGAAATAGTTGCGAAACAGCAGCGTCAGAATGGGCATCCCAAAGATGGTGTGCACCAAAACCAGCCCGCCAAGGCTGCCATACAGCCCCAATTCGCGCAGCAAAATCACCATTGGATACAGCATAATCTGATAGGGAATAAAACTGCCGAAAATCAGGATCGTAAAGAACACTTCCGACCCTTTGAATTTCCAATTCACCAAAGCATAGCCGTTCACCGATGCCACGATGATCGAGATGATCACCGAAGGCACAGTGATCTGCACCGAATTCCAAAACCCGCGTGAGAGGCCATCGCAGTTCAGCCCCGTACAGGCGGTTGACCACGCTTTGACCCATGGCTCGAACGTAATTTCGACAGGCGGGGCAAAAATATTGCCCAACCGAATTTCTGGCATACCCTTTAGCGATGTCATCATCATCACCCAAAGCGGCAGCAGGTAATACAGGCTCATTATCATCAGCGTGCCATACAGCATGATGTTGCGCGACGAAAAGGTGCGGCGCGGCTTTGGCCCACGTGCGGCCGCGCTTGCTGCATTGGCCGCGATATTGGTTGATACACTAGCCACGCTTTTTGCCTCCAAATTCAAGATAGGCCCAAGGGATCAGCACGATCAGCACCGACAGCAGCATCATGGTTGATGCGGCAAAGCCTTGGCCCAAATTCTGCGCCGAAAACATATATCGGTAAACATACATCGCAGGCACTTGGCTAGAGATCCCAGGCCCCCCCGACGTTTGCGCGACGACCAAATCGTAAAGGCGAATGATCCCTGCCGCTGCCAGCACCAACACGGTGATGAAAACAGGGCGCATCATGGGGATGATCACGAAAAGATAGGCTTTCCATGTCGGAATGCCGTCCACCTTAACAGCTTTCCAAATATCTTCGTCAATCCCGCGCAGGCCCGACAGCATCAGCACCATCGTAAATCCAGTGCCCTGCCACAGCCCCGCAATCAGCAGCCCGTATAAAACCGTATCCGGGTTGTTCATCGGATCAAAGTTAAACGTCGTCCAGCCCATCTCGCGCACAACGTGCTGAATGCCCAAATCGGGGTTCAAAATCCACTGCCACACCAGCCCCGTCACCACGAAAGACAGCGCGAACGGGTACAGCATGATCGTGCGGAACGTGTCTTCAAAACGGATTTTCTGATCCATCAGCGCGGCCAAGACAAATCCCATGACGATGGTGAAAACCAGCGACATCGCGCCAAAAAACATAATGTTCTGAATAGATGTGACCCACAGGCTGCTGCCCCACAGCCGTTCATATTGGTCAAAGCCGACAAATCTTTCGCGCGGCAAAAGTTTTGAATCGGTGAAGGAGTAGAAAACCGTCCATAGCGTGCCGCCCACAAACACCACCAAAGTGGTAAAAATCATCGGTAATGCGGCGATTTTTGCGTTTAGGTTGCGAAATATCCGCCCCCTTCTTGTTGCCGTTGCCATGGCCTTCCCCCCGTACCAGCCAGCCCCCCATTCGGGGTGAAAAAAGGGCCGCTCGCGCATAGCAAGCGGCCCCTCCGAAAAGGTGTGATTACAGACCCGAGGTCAGGATTTCGACGTACTTCTTGTGGGCATCTTCTGCCGACATGTCGGTTTTCCAGAATTCGCCCTGCATGTCGCCGAGTTGGGTTTGAACGTCTGGCGACCACAACTGGTCACCCGCTGGCATCACGTTGCCGCTGGCCAGAATTTCCAGACCTTTTTTCATGCAGTCGTTGGCAGCCGAAAGATCGACGTCACCGCGAATAGGCAGCGAGCCTTTCTTCAGGTTAAAGGCAACTTGTACTTCGGGCGATACCATCAAAGCTGCCAGACGCTTTTGCGCGGCTTCTTTTTCTGGATCATCCAGTTTGGGGAAGTAAAACGCATCGCCGCCTGTCGACAGATAGGCGTTCAGACCCATGCCAGGCAGGCAGGTGTAGTCTTTGCCAGCCACTTCGCCAGCAACTTGGAATTCGCCCTGCGCCCAGTCACCCATGATTTGCCCTGCGGCCTCGTCGGTGATGACCAAGTTTGTCGCTTGGTTCCAATCTTGCACGGTCGACTTTGCAGCCAATTTGCGCGCATCGGCAGCGGCGGTGAACACGGCGGCCATTTCAGGACCAGCGGCCACAGCCATATCCTTGTCGATGTTTACTTTCTTCCACACGTCAAGCCCAGCAACGGCCACGGTCAACGCGCCAAAAGCAAGGTTCGACTGCCAAGGCTGGTTGCCCAGTGCCAATGGGATTTTGCCAGCGGCTTCAACTTGCGGTGCAGATGCCACGAACTCGTTCCAGTTTTGTGGAACAGGAATGCCGATATCTTCATAAACTTTGTTCGACAGCCACAGCCATTCTGGCGAGTGAATGTTCACTGGCGCACAGTAAATTTTGCCGTCAACGGTGCAGCTTTCCAGCAAACCTGGTGGGAAAATTTTGTCTTTCCAACCCTCTGCTTCGGCCACATCGGTCAGATCCAGCATCAGACCCGCTTCGACCAATTCCAGCGCTTGCTGGCCATGGTTGAACTGCGTCATCGCCATTGGATCGCCGCCCGTGATGCGCGAAATCATAACAGGGCGCGCGGTATCGCCGCCGCCTGCAATGGCGCCATCAACCCATTTATCGCCCGTGGCGTCAAATGCTTTGGCAAGCTCTGCCACAGCAGCCGCTTCACCGCCCGAAGTCCACCAGTGGGTCACTTCCAAATCCACCGCGAATGCCGACGATGGCAGCGCGGCCGACACCAAAAGTGCCGACATTAGTTTCCAGTTTTTCATTCAGTCCTCCCAGACCTGCAACGTTATAGAGAAAGGCTAAAACGATATAGATTTTCATTCAAGACATTTATTTTCGCATAACCCGCTTTTTTATGCACAGAATTTCAGCTAACAATAAAAGGCGTTAGGTGCGGAACCTTTGGTGAAAACACCCACCGAACTGCACCCATCGGCCCGCTTTGCACAAAGAATCGGCATTGTTATGAACCTGTCACAATTGTCACGTCTCCGCTTAAACTTAATGATTCGCGCTGATCAGCGAATCACCTTTGGTTTGGTGGGCAAGTTTATTCCGAGGGCTTGATGGCACAGTTTGATCAAGCCTTAACGGCGCAAGCCCGCCCGACCCTAAAGACAATCGCCCTGGAAACGGGGCTGGCTGTGGCAACCGTCAGCCGAGCGCTGTCTGACGCCCCCGATATTGGCGAGGCGACAAAAGCGCGCGTGCGCGAAGCGGCGATAAAGCTGGGCTACCGCCCGAACCGCGCAGGTGTGCGTTTACGCACAGGGAAAACCAATGTCATCGCGCTGGTAATCTCGACAGAGGCGGATGTTATGAACAACACCGCCAAACTGCTGTATGCTATTGCCGACAGTTTGCGCGGATCGTCCTATCATCTGGTTGTCATGCCCTATTTTCCCGATCAAGACCCGCTTGATCCCATTCGGTATCTGGTGGAAACGGGGTCGGCGGATGGGATTATCTTTAACCAAACCAAGGCAGACGACCCCCGTGTGGCCTATCTTTCGCAGCACCATATTCCGTTCGCCACGCACGGGCGCAGCAATATGGGCCTGTCGCATCCCTTTTTTGATTATGACAATCAGGCCTTTGGCATTCTGGCGGTCACGGCGTTGGCCGCGCGCGGATGCCGCCATATCTATGGCATCGTGCCGCCGGCAGACCAGATGTATGCCCAGCATATGATTGCGGGAATGTTTGAGGCAGCGGCGGCCTGCGGTGTTACTGTAGAATTGGCAAGGGGCTTTAGCTCTGACAGCATCGGCGCGCAAGTTGAACAGGGCGTTGCCGCGCGCTGGGGCCAAAACCCGCGCCCTGATGGCATTATATCGTCCTCAACCACGGGGGCGATGTCTGCGGTTGCCGCGCTAGAGCGATTGGGCCTGCGGATCGGTCAAGACTTTCAGATCGCCTCGAAAGAGGCCATCCAGTTTTTGCACCGTTTTCGGCGCGAGATTATGGTCGCCAGCGAAGATGTCGATCAAGCGGGCCGCAGCCTTGCCCGCGCGGTGATGGACGCCATCGAAGGCCGCCCTGCCGAAACGGGCCAGCGCTTGCAAATACCCCAATTATCAGATTTTAAAACAGGAGATTAGGTCATGGCCCCACAAGCGGCGATGAGTACGTTAAAGGGCCCCGCGCTGTTTCTGGCGCAATTTGCGGGCGAT
>CAMAWZ010000186.1 GCA_945861995.1 Pseudorhodobacter antarcticus | reverse complement strand
GCTGATGGCGGCCTAAACTCGCCGTCCTAAACCATCAACTCAGGCCAGAATAACGCCCACAACCACCATCATCAGCCCAAGGCCCGACAGGGCCAGCGCGCCCACATTCCACACCAAAGCGCGCTGCATCGCTGCGCGCAGGGCGGCATCATCCAGACCCGCACGGCGCGCGCGCATCACCAGTACAGCCGAGTAAATCAGCCCAACCAGCCCGACCAACGTCACCCCTGCCCCGCCCCAAATCAGATATTCCATCGCGCCCCTCCTGTGCCGCCGCCGCCGTCCCCTACCCTGCAAAACCCACCGCATCAAGCACAGCCGCCCTTGATCCCGCCAGCCCGCCAGCATAGGTATCGCCCTGCACATATCACAGGAGCGCCCGATGAACACCTCGCCCGATAGCTACAATGTCGCCGCCGACGAATTGCGCCAGTTCATCGAACGCATCGAACAGCTTGACGCGGAAAAGCGTGATCTGGCCGAGCAGCAAAAAGAGGTGATGGCCGAAGCAAAAGGGCGCGGATATGACACCAAAGTCATGCGCAAAGTCATCGCGCTGCGCAAACGCAAACCCGACGAGATTGCGGAAGAAGAAGCGATTATGGACATGTATAAATCCGCCTTGGGCATGGCCTAGCTTTTGGCAAAGGGGGCTTTTTCAGCCCCCTCATCACTGGGCTTCTTACCCCCTAGAGATGTTTTAAACAGGGTCTGATCCAGCACGGCATCTGCCAAACTATGCGAAGGTGCCGAAATGGAACTGAAAAGCCGCATTCTATGTTGAGCAAAAATTTCGGCGCGTAAGTTCCGCTACGCACTGCGCGTTCTTGCGCTTGATCCTGCCGCAGGCCGCGTTGGGGTTCAGCACAAAACGGCGGTGGCAGTGTTCCGACTTTTGCGCCTCAGCAAGGCAGATTTAACGCAAGCGCGTTTCCCTTTTTATGGCGTTATCGAGGTGGACAAAAGTTACTGCGGCCCAAACCCGCCTGTATCAGGCCTTTACCGCCCCCGCAAAATCCGCAAATCCCGCATAGAAACTTTTCGCCGAAATTGGTGGTGACAGGTTTGGCATGGCAAGTTTTTTGATCAATGCCGAAGTCGGCGCACCATTTAGGCGCGAAAGAAAATCATCTTCGCTGCGATCCACCATTTCGCCTATCCGTCAGCGTGCCGCTTTCTAGCAGAAACCCACAGCTTTTAACTTGATTTCTGCCGTCACTGCATCAGTTTTTCGGAATGAAAAACCTAAATCTTTCCCCGCAAAACTTTACTCCGATGCGCGCTGCTGGTCTTGCGATGATGGCAGATTTTGTGCCTGCTATGGGGCGGCGTTATGCCAATGGGCGCAATTATGATCATGGCGCGGGCAAGCATAAAGCCGTCTCGCAACTGTCGCCCTATATTCGCCATCGCTTGATCACCGAACCTGAAGTGCTGTCTGCTGCTTTGCGCGCGCATGGGGCCGAGGGGGCGGAAAAGTTCATCGACGAGGTGATTTGGCGCGGCTATTTCAAAGGCTGGCTGGAACGCCGCCCGCAGGTTTGGCACAGCTATGTGCAGGGCCTGAACGACGATCTTGCCGCAGCCGATCTAGACCGCCGTTTGCGCCGCGATCTGGCGCGGGCCAGTGATGGGCAGACGGGGATTGCGTGTTTTGACGCGTGGGCGCAGGAATTGGTTGAAACAGGGTATTTGCACAATCACGCGCGGATGTGGTTCGCCTCTATCTGGATTTTTACGCTGGGCCTTCCGTGGCGGCTTGGGGCAGATTTCTTTTACCGCCATTTGCTGGATGGGGATGCGGCAAGCAATATGCTGGGCTGGCGCTGGGCTGCGGGTCTGCACACGCGCGGCAAACCCTACCCCGCCCGCGCAGATAACATTGCCACCTTCACGGGCGGGCGTTTCACACCGCGCGCGTCGGATTTGGCCGAAGTAACTGCGGGGCTAGAGCATACCGAGCCTGACGGTCTTCCCCCTGTCCTGCCACTGCGCAGCCCAACCGCACCTGCCTTGGGCGTGCCAAGCGCGCTGCTGATCACGGCCGAAGATGGCTGTTTGCAGGATTTTAATCTGCAATCCTATGACATCGTTGCGACCGCAACTTTGGCGGCGTCGCATCTGCGCTCGCCCCTTGTGATCGCCGATCACGTCACCGCATTCGAGGCGGGCAGTTTGGCCGATACCGCCGCGCGGGCGGGGTTTAGCGTGGATACCATGACCGCAGGCGATCCGGGCGCGCTGGCGCAGTGGGCGGCAAAGGCCGGTGCGCGGCAGATTATAACGCCATATATCACCCAAGGGCCGCTGCACGATTTCATGGTACAGGCCGCGCCAGCACTGGCTTTGCGCGGTATTGCCCTGTGCGAATGGCGGCGCGATTATGACGCCGCTGTTTGGCCCCTTGCCACGGCGGGTTTTTTCAAAGTGCGCCAGAACATTCCCAACATTTTGGCAAAAACAGTGCCAGATTGGGCGCCCGAATGATTGGGTTTGGTTTTTCGCGGCCTGTGCCGATTGTCATTATAGGGGCTGGTATGGCGGGCCTGTCGGCGGCATCGGCGCTGGTGCAGGCGGGTCAAACCCCCGTGATATTTGACAAGGGGCGCGGCATCGGCGGACGCGTGGCCACCCGCCGCGTTATGCTGCCAGATGGCACCCAGTTGCAATTCGATCACGGAGCGCAGTTTGCCACAGCCAAAGGGGCGGGATTTGCTGCTGTTCTTGGCGCGCTGCAAACGGCGGGCTTGGCGGTAGAGTGGAATACGGGGGGCGATACGGGGGGCGGGCGCAGCCAGATCATCGGCGCACCTGCCATGTCGTCGCTTGCACGCGGCATTGCACAAGCCGCTGGATTGCAGATTGTGCAAAACGCCGCTGCCACATCGGTGCGGCAAGACGGCGCGCGGTGGTGCATTACCTTTGCGGATGGATCCGTTGTTCAAGCCAAGCGCGTTATTCTAACCGTGCCCGCGCCGCAACTCGCTGCGCTGCTGGGGCCAGATCATGATGCGGCGCGCACTGGCGCGTCGTTGCCGATGCAGCCTTGCCTGACGCTGATCGCGGCGGCCCGCGCGCCCGCACCCTTTACTGCCGCGCGAGATAACGCGCAGGATTTGGCTTGGATTGCCCAGGATAACAGCAAATCTAGCCGCGTAAGTGATGGCCTGACCACATGGGTCGCCCAAAGCAATCTTTCCTTCAGCCTGCAGCATTTAGAAAAATCCAGCGATCAGATATGCGCCCTGATGCTGCCCCTTTTATGCGCGCGCCTTGGTTTGACTGCGGGCGATATTGTTTTTTCGGCGGCGCATCGTTGGCGCTATGCCCGCGCGGATGTTCCGCTGGGCGAACCCTTTTTGCACCCCAGCGCCGGGCTTTATATTGGCGGCGATTGGTGCCTTGGCCCAAGGATCGAGGCGGCATGGGACAGCGTCGCGGCGATTGCGGCCGACATTTTGGCGCGTGGATGATTAACATGACCAAGGATCCGCACATTGCCCGTCTTTTCACGCTTTTGCGGGCAGCCCTAAATGCGCCGCGCGGGTTTGGGCGCATTGCAAGCGCGCTGGTCTTGGGCGCTGTCTGCCACCTCATCTTTGCGCTGGCTGTAGGGGCCATGATCGCGGCAATGTTTTTTGGTATGCAGCACAGCCTTGGCCGCGCCTCTTGGCCTGTGATGGCGAATGCAGCCCTGATTGTGCAATTTCCGCTGGCCCATTCGCTGCTGTTGTCGCGCAAAGGGCAGACTGTTTTGGCATGGATTTATCCCGCACCGCATGGTCACACGGTGATCAGCACCACCTATGCCATCATCGCCTCTGCGCAATTGCTTGCGCTGTTTGCGCTGTGGACGCCGTCGGGCATCATCTGGTGGCAGGCCGAGGGGGCAGCCTATTGGGCGCTATGTACGGCCTATACGGCCAGTTGGCTGCTTCTGATGAAGGCAAGTTTTGATGCGGGCGTCGAGGTGCAATCGGGCGCGCTGGGATGGCTGTCGATGCTGGCGCGCATTCGCCCCGTCTACCCCGAAATGCCCACGCGCGGCCTGTTTGCCATCATCCGCCAACCCATTTACGTGGCCTTTGCACTGACCTTGTGGACAGTGCCTGTTTGGACGCCAGACCAATTGGTACTGGCGGTGGTCTTAACGGCCTATTGCCTGATTGCCCCGCGCGCCAAAGAGCGCCGCTTTGCCGCCCGCTATGGCGCGGATTTTGACCGCTATCGCGCGGCTGTGCCCTATGCCATCCCGCGCATTTGGAGGCAAAGATGAAAGTTACGCCATTGGGTAGCGCAGAACTGGGCAGCGCAGAGGTCAGCGAAGTGATCGAAATGGCGCTGAGCGATCACACCAGCTTTGCGCAAATTCGCGCGCTGTATGGGCTTGCCCCAGATCAGGTCAAAGCACTGATGCGCGCAAATCTTGCGCGCGGCAGTTACCGCGCGTGGCGCAGGCGGGTGCGTGCCTTTTCTGATCGGCGCGAGGTTTACAAGTAACCCAAAGCACGCACAAATCTGCGCGCGCAGCAATCCATCAGTTACCATAGCCCGTCATCTCTAGGTATCCCACGCCCTGATGACTGCCTTGCACGGTTATAGGCCCCTCCCAATAGGGCACCGATGTGGCCATCCAAGCGTTTTTGTTCAGCGCCGATACAGTGACGTCCACCCCTTTGCTGGGCAGTTGGACGCGCCATTTTGTCGGAATATCGCGCCCCGCCACGCGGTGCGTTTCCATGGATTGGGCCGTAAATGCGCCGTTGGGCAGAGGCGTTGTTTGACCATCTGGCGCAATCCATGTGGCCGATGTGTAATCACGCCCGCCGCGCAGCACAAATCCCATCAGCTTTGCGCCACTGTCGAAAGACAGCGAAAACCAATCCCAGCCCGTTTGATCGGGCGCAAGGGGCTGGGATGACCATTCGCGGTCAAGCCATGCCGTGCCCACCACAGCAACATCGCCCGAAGGCAGGCGCAATGTGCCCGTAATGTCATAAAACGGCTGCGAATAGTAATGGCTTGCCTGCCCCTTAGCCGATTTTACCGAATAGCCGTTTTGCCCATGCAGCACCAACGGGCCTTGGGCCTGTAGTGCCATATTATATGCGAAATCTGGGCCAGATGCCGCAAGGCGCACAGAATTCAGATCAGGCCCTGCCATACGCCAATCGTCTATCCACGCCTCAAACGGGGCAGGGGCCACGCCCGC